>CAYHCQ010000033.1:0-11126 GCA_964355115.1 uncultured Prolixibacteraceae bacterium
TGATTTCGACCTTTTTCGCCATTGCACTGAAGGTGACCAGCAGCATGAGAACTGCAAAAAACAGACGTAGATTTTTCATGGGGTAAATGTGTGTTATTGGGGTTATGGTTTGATTTGCAATGTACAAAGTTACAAAAAAAATCATTCGTTTGTAATGGTACCGGATGCGAACAGGCAAATTATCTATCTTCGTACGATCAATAGAGGAGCATATGTCGATACTGATAATAAACATCAGGGAGCTGATTCAGGTGGAAGAACAGCCTGTAATCAAAGTTTCCGGGAGTGAGATGGCGCGGCTGAGTACTTTGAAAAATGCCTGGTTGCTGATTGAGGGGGAGAGGATCGTGGATTTTGGGGAGATGGCGGATGGCAGATGGCGGATGACAGATGACAGATGGCGGATGACTGATGGTAAAGTGATTGAACAGGTCATTGACGCGACAGGGCGGATGGTTTTTCCGAGTTTCTGCGATTCACATACCCACCTTGTTTATGCCGGCAGCCGTGAGATTGAGTACATCGATAAGATCAAAGGCCTGAGTTATGAAGAGATTGCGATGAGGGGCGGTGGAATTTTGAACTCTGCCCGGAGATTGCATGAAGCCTCGGAAGATGAGCTGGTTGAGCAGGCACTGGGACGGCTGAACGAAATTATCAGCTATGGAACAGGCGCTGTTGAAATAAAAAGCGGATATGGTCTCACGGTTGACGATGAATTGAAGATGCTCAGGGTTATCAGGAAACTCCAGGGCCTTACCCCGCTTACGATCGTGCCTACCTTTCTTGGAGCCCATGCCGTACCTGCGGAATATAAGGGGCGCCAGGGGGAATTTGTCGATCTGGTGATCAATGAGATGATACCCATGGTTGCCGCTGAAAAGCTTGCAGGGTTCATTGATGTGTTTTGCGATCGGGGTTTTTTTACCGTTACTGAAACGGAAAAGATACTTAAGGAGGGGGTGAAATACGGACTTCGGCCTAAAATCCATGCCAATGAGCTGGATTATTCGGGAGGCATACAGGCAGGGGTAAAGTACAATGCCTTGTCGGTCGACCACCTCGAGTTTGTGGGGGAGGCTGAGATTGACGCGCTTCTTGGATCGGAAACTATGCCCACCGTTCTGCCGGGAGCAGCTTTTTTCCTGGGTATGGTGTGCTCCCCGGTGAGAGCGATGATGGACGCAGGACTGCCGGTGGCCCTTGCGAGTGATTTTAATCCGGGATCATCGCCCTCAGGAAATATGCAGTTTATCATGTCGCTGGCCTGTATCCGCTACCGGATGCTGCCTGAGGAGGCCATCAACGCCGTGACAATAAACAGCGCCTATGCCATGGGACTCAGCCGGGAGTATGGAAGTATCGCCCGCGGGAAAATTGCCAACATCTTCATCACCAAGCCGATTCCTACCTACGAATTCATGCCCTATTCCTATGGGAGCAATAAGGTCGAAAGCGTAATTCTAAACGGAAAGGTGATCACCCCCCTTCTCCTTCAAGGAGAAGGGGCCGGGCTATGAGCTCTTTTATTCCAGAACGATCTTGCTGGTTACGTTGATTCCTTCACCGGAAACCCTGAGAATGTAGATCCCGTTGGCAAGTCCTGAACGGTCGAAGGTGTGTTTTCCTGAGGTCATTTGACTGCTGTAAACCATCCGGCCTGTGAAATCGAAAATTGCAACCTGCAGGATGGAATTGCCGGCTACGCCTCCGGTCACGATCTCAGCCCGTGTATTCACAGGATTGGGGATAACCCGGAGAAGAATCTTTGCATTTTCAGGTGTCTCTTCAACGGCAACAAGGGTATTGCAGTCGGTCGCAACAGGTGTTCCCCAGATCTCAGCTCCTTTTTTATAGTAAACGATCGACTCATTCTCGATAAAATTACTATTCTTCCTGTAGGACTCCGATATTCCGACTCCATCGGTATACCAGTAGTTGTTGATCGATGCCCCTTCCGGGAGTACCCAGCAGTTGTTTATAAAACGATACCTGTCGATGTCGATCTCCTTGGTTTGCCGGCTCATATACTTATTCACCATGCGATTGTATCCGGAAGCATAAATGTTACGACGGATGAACTCGTCGGGCAATCTCAGAATTTCGAGGTTGGTGGCCAGCTGAACGAAATTGTAGGTTTTGGTCAGCGTCTCCACGGTGGAAGTCTCCTGGCCTGTGCTTACAACATGGGTACGCTTGCAGTATTCATAGGTATATGTAACCGAGTCGTTGTTGCCATGTACCACTTTGGTGAGGATTGTTTTCATGGCAAGCCAGGTTGTGTAGGCGCCGCCGCTGCCCGTGAGCGGGAAATGGTAGCCGGTGTAATGAAACTGATCTGCGATCTGGAAATTATAGACTTCGGGCCAGCCAAACTCCTGGATCCCGAGGGCCGGATGGGTTTTTCCGGCAAGTTCATAGGATGTGGTATCCCATGGCACCACCACCATGTTGAATGTCTGCTGCAATCCGTAATGCTCGCTGAGCTTGAAAATCTTCCCGTTGAAGAGGTGCGGGAAATTTGTTCCGTCGCTTCTCTTACCCTGGATCTTTACGGTTTTCACGTTGTCGAGGATGCCGAGTACCGTATCCTGTTCTATGCCGGTTACCTCCGCCTGGAGGTAGGTTGAGCCGCTGATGTTATAGAACACCCACAGGTCGCCGACATTGGCCTGGGTATTTATGAAAATTGTATCGTTGTTCTTGTTGAAAAAGAAAAAATTGCCGTTGCTGTTTTTCTTGTAAACCTTGCGGCCAAGAATCGAGCCTTTGGTTGTGTCTCCGCACATCACGTAGTTGGTGTCGATGATGATGCGGAACGACTTGAAGATCGTATCGCTGGATCCCGGCAGTCCCAGCGAGTCGATGCGGTATGCCTTTACACTGTTGGAGTTGTATTTTTTATAAAAGGTCAGCCCCTGGGTACAGATGTTTTTATAGTTCTGTGCGGGAAGCAGGAACGGGATAAGGATGAAAACAGTAAAAATAAATTTCTTCATGGCATTAATATTTAGGGTGCAAAATTATATAAAAAAATGCGATCTCTTGCGGTGTTACTGTAATCAATTCAATATCAGAGATGAAGCATGGTTACTTCACAACTTTCAGCGATGCATCGGTAGCATCCAGAAGCGGTTTGATGGAAATCTCAGTGCCAACAGCCTTCTTCATCCAGAGTTGCGGGATCAGGCGGCCGGTTGAGTAGATGCGCATTGTTTCATCGGCAAAATTCTTTCCCTTGAAGAACTGATCGAGTTGGAAATCGATGAGGTGGCCCACCGGGTAGTTCGAAAGGTAGAGCGGGTTGTCGATCATGTGCGAGTAGATGGCCAGCAGCGGACTGTCGTTGATACCGAAAACCGGTGCATAATACTTGTTCCATACCTCGATGGCCGATTTCACAACGGTCTCCTTCAGCTGGTCTTTAGTAGCGCCAGGATTTTCATACAACCATTTCCAAACCTTCATGTCGACGAGCGAAACGCCCATGATCTCAAAGCTTGCCCAGAAATTGTCGAGGGCGTCCAGGGCCTCCTTGTTGGGGTCGTTATTCCTGATTCCGAGCAACTCGAGATCGCGTTTCTGGAAAGTGAATGCATATGCTTCAGTAAAAGCGGTATTGGGTACGCCCTGCATCATGTAGTTGTCGACGAAGTAAAGAGAGATGGTCTGTTCAACATTGTGGCCCAGTTCGTGGATGGCAATGTTGTAACCTTTGTAATCCATGCCGTCCTTGCCGATGCGGGTGCGGAGGTGGGCCTTGTCGCCCTTCATCTGGGCGCCCCAGGCGTGACCGCTTCCGCGGGCATTGTCGACACATATGTGGGATGCGATCTCTTTGGCCTTATCTGGTTTGAAGCCCAGCTTGATGAGCATGTTGGGGATGTCGGCTTCGAAGGCGGCAGTGTTGGGATATTTCTTGCGGGTAGTCTGGTCGAGCAGTTCCATGTTCATGTTGCTGCGGGCTTTGAAGCCGTCGTACCAGATGTCGAAGGGCTGCAGCGGGCGGCTAAGGCGCTTGCTGATCAGTTCGGCCACCTGCTTCACCTGCGGAGAGGAGCAGAAATCGGTGAAGAGCTTCTCCACCTGCTCCTGCGGGATCTCCATTCCAGCGTCGAATGCCCGCATGATATAGGTCGGGTACATCGGGGTGTAGGGGTCGACACCGCTCATGGCCTTGAAGTTGTCGAGCAGGTACTGGTAGCGGGTATTTGGCTCCGGATTGGCTGTGAACTCTTTTCCTTCGCGGTAAACTTTATTAGAAACCGGGTTCCACTGAACGGCCGGGTTGTTGATCACGCTGTCGGGGATATCCTGGCTGATGATCCGGAGCATCACCTCGTAGATCAGCTTCTGCTTCAACATCCCTTCGTCACCCTTGTTGTAATTGGCTTTCAGTTCATCCCTGAGATTCCAGTGGGAAATCAGCTTCATGTCTTTCGCGAAATGGGTCTTCATCTGGTCGTCGACCAGGTTCCCAACATATATGTTGTAATTCGAGATGTAGTTGTCGGAGCGGGTGAGCGCTTCGGCAACCTTGACATTCACCTCTGCAGGAACACGCGATGTGAACATGTCGCCCATACGCGCATAAGCCCATTGCTGGCGGTTCCAGCCCGCACCAAGCTCCTCCTTCTCCTTCAGGGTATACATCGGGAAATTGATGGCGGTTACAAAGGCCAGCTTGTTGTTGAAAAAGTCGTCGTTGAAATGGGCGCCTGGCTCATAGGAGGCAAAGATCTCATCAATGTCCAATACTTCGCCGATCTGAATGTGCAACGCCCTTTTCAGCTCGAGGCTGATCATGTTGAAATGGCCAAAGAGCTGCTCGAAATTTCCCGAAAGCCGGTTGAAGAGCAGGTCGAGTTTTGCCTGGTCGCCGACAAAATTCCTCCTACAGAATTCCTGGAAATCTGCATCCTTGCCATCCTTCTCAGTCCAGAGGGTAGCTACCTGATTCACCCCTTTGCCGATGCGTACCTTGCTGGTTTCACCATAGGTGGCAACCAGTTGTGAAATCACCGAATCGACTGTTGATTGCTGGATAAACCGGACTGCGGATTTCTGCTGGTCAGCCTCTTTGGGCTTGCAGTTGGTGAGGATCAGTGCCAGTGGCAGGACCAGGAGGAAGAGGGAGATCTGTTTCATTTTTATGTGGTTGTTTGTGGGTTAACAAAAGTACAGAATTTTCCCTAATTTTGTGCCCTGATTCTTGCCATTTTGCCATTTTACATTTTACCATTTTACCATTTTGCATATGAAGCAACTCATCGAATGCGTCCCCAACTTCTCGGAAGGGCGCGACATGCATGTGATCAAAACGATCACCGACGAAATTGAAAAGATTGAAGGCGTCAAACTCCTCGATGTTGATCCGGGCGCAGCCACCAACAGGACAGTGGTGACATTTGTTGGAACGCCGGATGCCGTTGTTGAAGCAGCATTTGCCTGCATTAAAAAGGCGATGGAGGTGATCGACATGAGCAGGCACAAGGGCGAGCATCCGCGATTTGGCGCCACCGACGTGTGCCCGATGATCCCGATCTCCAACATCACAATGGATGAGACAGTGGTTTACGCCCGCAAACTGGCTGAGAAGGTAGGCAATGAGTTGGGGATTCCAGTCTACTGTTACGAGAACGCTGCTTTTACGCCCGAACGCCGGAACCTGGCCAACAACCGTTCCGGAGAGTATGAAGGACTGCCGAAAAAACTGGCCGATGCCCATTGGAAGCCTGATTTCGGTCCTGCGCATTTCCTGCCACGTACCGGCGCCATCGCCATCGGGGCCCGCGACTTCCTGGTGGCTTACAATATCAACCTTAATACCACTTCAACCCGCCGTGCCAACGCGATTGCCTTCGACATACGCGAGAAGGGACGCCCGGTGCGTGAAGGAAATCCTGTTACGGGGAAAGTAAAGAAAGATGACAACGGCAATGAGATCTGGACACCCGGCGCCCTGAAGGCCTGCAAAGCAATCGGCTGGTTCATTGAGGAGTACGGCATTGCCCAGGTCTCCATCAACCTGACCAATATCAGCATTACTTCGGTGCATGAAGCTTTTGAGGTCTCCTGCCAGAAGGCCATGGAACGCGGACTAAGGGTCACTGGTTCGGAACTGGTAGGACTCATCCCGAAAAAAGCAATGATCGACGCCGGCAAACATTTCCTTATGAAACAGCAGCGCTCGGTCGGCATTTCTGATGACGAGATCATTAAGATTGCAGTAAGATCGCTCGGATTGGATGACCTGAAACCTTTTAATCCGAAGGAGAAGATCATCGAATACCTGCTTGAAAATCCCACCGACAAGAAACTGATAGGCATGACGGCAGAAGGGTTTGCCAACGAAACCGCTTCCGAATCACCGGCTCCCGGCGGCGGTTCCGTTTCCGCATATATCGGAGCGCTCGGTGTATCGCTGGCCACGATGGTTGCCAACCTCTCCTCGCACAAGGCGGGATGGGATGAGCGGTGGGAGGAGTTCTCCGTTTGGGCTGAGAAGGGACAGAAGATCAAGGATGAACTGCTCTATCTCGTGGATGAAGATACACGGGCTTTCAACCGGATCATGGATGCCTTCGGGTTGCCCAAAGGATCGGATGCCGAAAAGGCTTCCCGTACACAAGCTATCCAGGATGCAACAAAGTATGCCATTGAGGTGCCCTTTCGCACCATGAAGAAGGCGTTCGGGTCGTTTGAGATCATCAGGGCAATGGTGGAGACCGGCAATCCCAACTCGGTTACAGATGCAGGCGTTGGGGCGCTATGTGCCCGGTCGGCAATTATCGGCGCTTATCTGAATGTGAAGGTGAATGGATCCGGCTTCAAGGATAAGTCCTTCCTCGATGCAATTATGGCTGAGGCCGATAACCTGGTGGAAAAAGCAAAAGCTGAGGAGGAGATCATCCTCGCTCTTGTGAATTTAAAAATCTCTGGCTAGGGAGGATCAGTTCACCCAGATCCTGGCATTTGACACGCCATGGCATCCGTTACAATTTCCGGAAAAGTTCTTGATGGGCATGTTCTGAATGTCTCCCGATGCACCTATGACCTGCATGTAAGCGCCTGCGCCGGGTAAAATCGGGGAAGTGGTATAGAAATTTCCATTGCCGTCAACCTGCAGCGTGGCGAGCAGATTTCCTGTTCCGCTGATACCGCTCCAGAGGTATATCGTTCCGTTCGGACTTACAGCAGACCCGTCTTTGATATACACTGTGCCTGCGATGGCCCAGATTCCTTCCGATGCAGCACTGCCTCCGGTGACGTGACATGCCAGGCAGGCCTGGCCCATGTTGTGGCTCGCTGTTGAGCCGTGTGTCGACTGAATTACTGCTGGTGCAGGGGGATCATCCTCTGTTTTCTTACAACTGCTGGCAGAAAGAAGATACAGGACAACAAGCAGTGAAATGCAAATGCCCGTTTTCATAAAAATTGGTGTTATTTTTTAGGGGCCTGTTCGGTTGCAGGTGTTTTTGCGGCATTTTTCGGATCGAGTGCTGCCGCTGCTGCTGCCTTCTGCTCCTGGGAAAGGTTGTCGCCTTTCTTCAGGAAATTTCCGCTTTTATCGAATACCAGGATGTGTTTCCTCCCTTTGGTGTCAACAGCGACATTGTAGGTAATTGTCCCTTTGTCGTCGGCCTTTACGGCTTTAAATACAGATGCGCCGGGCATATTTACTTTAATGTAATCAGTGACTGCTTTCGGAAGCTCGGATTCTTTTATCTCGGTCATTTTCTGGGCAAACAAAACGGTTGAGAAAAGAACTGCAACCATTATTATCATCAATCTTTTCATACGATCTGAATTTATTGGGTTTATGGTTATTTAACGGTTTTTGATTTTTCTTTTTTCTGTGTCGATTTAACAGTAGGGGTGGTTTCGCGGAAGGCTGTCTTCCAGCATTCTGACCCGCAAACCTCTTTTTTCACGTACTTACCCTCCTTGTCATAGGTCAGTTTTTCAAGGTTTTTCTCTTTACTAACGCAGATTTCATAAGTCATGAGTCCCTGGGTATCGACCCTGAATGCTTTGTCGATCGAATAGCCGGGCATGTTTTTTTTCAGGTGGTCGGTGATCGGCCGTGTAAGGTCGGTTGTGGATATTTCAGTCTTTGTCTGCCCATAAAGCAGTGTGCATGCAAGCACAAATAATATGGATAGACAGATATTTTTCACCGATGTCTTTTTAAATTTTGTGCAAAACTAGACCTCAAATCTGTTTAAATTCTGAAGCCGGCACCCTCCGGTTTAGATAGCCTGAGGGTATGAATTCCATCGCTGTAAAGATATGAAACATTTAAAAGATAGAGTCCTGCAATTTTCTTGACTACGGCCAGGCCCAGTCCTGCAGATTCTACACGGTGATCTGATTTCCGGAACCGTTCGAAAAGCAACTCCGGGTCGACTGTAAGCGGGATCCCGGTGTTGGCAATTTCAAATCCTGCCTCAGAAACTGTGATCCTGATGCTGCCGTTGCTGATGTTATGCCGGATGGCATTTGAGAGCAGGTTTGTGACAAGGATATCTGCCAGAACAGGGTTGATTCGGATGGAAAAACCTGCCGTGATGCTCTCGTTAACGGTCAGACCCCGAAGTGTGATGATCTCGTTGAAATGGTCGAGGGCCTTCCGGATAACTGCCCCGAAGTCGGTCTCCTGCTCCTGGATAAACTGGTTGTTGTCGATCCTGGATATCAGAAGCAATCCCTGGTTGAGTTTCGACATGCGGCTCGTTGCCTCGCCCATGGCTCCGATAAGTTTGAGTTGCTCGGGAGTAAGTGATTCATCCTGAACCAGCAGGTCTATTTTCGATTTGATTACTGCCAGAGGAGTCTGAAGCTCGTGCGATGCATTCTCATTGAACTCCTTCAGGTGCATGAAATCTTTCCTGATCTTCTTCGACATTCGTTCGAGCGCCTTATTAAGACTGATGAATTCGCTGATGTTTGTTGCCGATAGTTCCAGTGGTGCCTCCTGATTGATATTGTAAGCTCCCAGGCTGGAGAGTGTCTTGTAAAAAGGTATCCAGGCACTGCGGGCGATCAAATAGTTTACCACCACAAGCAGTGCAAGCAGTGCAACAATCAGGGCTGATACAGCAAGATAAATCTTCAGAATTAGTGTATCGGCTTCGTGCAGTGGCTTGTAAAGGTTGATGATGTAACCTTTGTTCCTTACCGAGGTGTTTTCGGCGGCGAGGTACCGGTATTTTACAAATTCATCCTGGTCTGAAAAATAGATGTTGGTGTCGCGGAGCACCTCCCTCTTTTTCCTGGGGGAGTTGAAAATCGTCACTTCGATCTGGTGGCCGAACACAGGCCTGAAATCGGGAACATTGTCGGCATAGTCGATGGTTTCGGTAATGATCATCTTTTCGTCGCGCAGATTTTCATCGATCTGGTTGTAGATGATCTTCCGCAATACAGGATAGAAGCCGAGCCCTCCGATCACAATGACAACTGAGGAGCAGATCAGGTAATAAAGGGTGGTCTTGGTAAGCAGTTTCATACAAGGATAGAGATAAACTTATAACCGGCCCCGTATATTGTGCGGATATAATCCTCGCCACCGGTTTCCATGATCTTCCTGCGGAGGTTTTTAATGTGTGTATAGATAAAATCGAACGAATCGGCCATGTCCATCTCATCTCCCCAGAGATGCTCTGCGATGGTCTCTTTGGTTAGCACCCGGTCTTTGTTGGCCAGGAAAAACATCAGCAGGTCATACTCTTTGCGGGTGAGTGCAAGGGCTTGATCTTTCACTGATACCTCCATGTTTTCGGGGAGAATACGGATTTCGTTGAAGACGATCTCCTTTGCACCGCCGAAGCTGCGCCTGCGGATCACCGACTTCACCCGGGCGTTGAGTTCGGGGAGATGGAAAGGTTTGGTAAGGTAGTCGTCGGCACCGGTATCGAGCCCGCCGATCTTATCATCCAGGGAATTTCTTGCAGAGATAATGATGATGCCAGCTTCGGCCTTGAGGCTCTTCAATTCGCGGATCACATTCAGTCCGCTTCCATCCGGGAGATTGATGTCGACGATGATGCAGTCATACCTGTAAAGGTTGATCTTTTCCACCGCCTCTTCAAAACCAAAAACAGCCTCACAGAGGTAGTTCTCCTTCGTAAGATACTGTACAATGGATTGCGACAGTTCACGCTCGTCTTCTATCAGAAGGATTTTCATGGTCAGAAGTAGATCTCTCCCGTGAGGTAGAGTTGTGCTGTTCCGCTGATGAACACCCTATCGCCGGACAGTTTAAGGGTGAGATGACCTTTTCGTTTCGACAATTGCATGGCATGCAGATCGCTCTTGCCCAGTTTTGCTGCCCAGTAGGGGGTAAGGCTGGTATGGGCCGAACCCGTCACGGGATCTTCCGGAACGCCGCTTTGAGGAGCGAAAAAACGCGAGACAAAGTCAACCGAATCGCCTTTGGCCGTGACCATTACACCGCGACAAGGGATTTTCATAAGAGCCTGCATATCCGGAGTTAAAGACTCGACCTCCTTTTGGGTTTCAACTACGATCATCCAGTCGGTTTTTCCTTTCAACATATCGATGGGGTTAACTCCCAGAGCTGCGACAAGACCTGCGGGCGGATTGGCCGGGGCAATGGTATCAGCCGGAAAATCGAGGGTGAGAAGGTCTCCGCTGCGGGTGACGGTAAGCCTGCCGCTGCGCGAACGGAAACGGATCACAGGTGATGAATAGCCGAGTTTGTTAAAGATCACCCATGAGGCGCCAAGGGTTGCATGACCGCACAGGTCGACCTCCACAACAGGGGTGAACCAGCGCAGATGAAAATGGTCTTCCTCTTTAACGAAGAAAGCGGTTTCGGCCACGTTGTTCTCCATGGCGATGTTCTGCATCACCGCATCGGGAAGCCATTGTTCGAGCGGACAAACTCCGGCAGGATTGCCGCCGAAAATATGGTCGGTGAAGGCATCGACCTGATAAAAGGGTTGAGACACTTGGATTTACGATTGAAAAGATTAACGATATACGATTTACGATTGAACTGTAAATTTACGATTATTGATTCATATTATCTCCTCAAATTCTCCGCACTTTCATCCCACATCCTGCATCCCGCATCCCGCATCCCGCCTTTAGTCCTTCAC
>CAYHCQ010000033.1:11136-25574 GCA_964355115.1 uncultured Prolixibacteraceae bacterium
GTCCTTCACGCACCTCACCGGAAACGCATTGGCTTTGGAGCTTTCGTAGATGGAGACGGAGGGGTTGTATATGTTCAGTCCGCGTGCGATGGGTTTGCTTCCCGATTGTGTTGAGGTCCAGAACATGGTCCCGGGCACGTTTGAGGTTGAGGTAAAGGCCCAGCGGTTGTTGAGGTAGAGCAGTCCGCCAAGAAGTGCATGAAAGCCCTGGGGTGTAAACTGGTCTTTGAGCGTTCCTGCGGCCTGTCCATTGCCCTGGTTGGCATCGATAAGGTCCTGCCAGTCGGTGGCGGTAGGAATGTGCCAACCCGGGGGACAAACCCCCTTTGGCCAGCCGGGAGTGCTGCCGTATTGCATCAATTCATCCCACTGGAAAAAAGATCCGTAAACCGCACAGGTGTTGTCGCCGGGTTCGCAGTAGCGTTCAATCGTGCAATTGTCGGTTTGCGCCTGAAAAATCGTTTGTGTTCCTCCCCAGTTGAGGTTTTTCAGCATCCAGCAGGTGGTTCTTCCGTTTGCGGTGACGCTCAGGGTAGGGTAGCGGTTGGTGACTCCGTCGCTGTTTCGGGGATCGGTGAAGATGCCGTTGAAACACTGGAAGCCGGCGTTGGACGGGAGCACCGTAAGTGTCCGTGAATCGCTGGCCTCACAACCTGTTGTATTGGTATAGGTGAATGAAACTGTATGGCTTCCGGGAAGAAGCGTTCCCGGATCGAGCAGCTGACCGGTGACAAGGGTTCCGTTGATATAGTATTTTCCATTGTTTCCAAGTGGCGTGCCGCCTTTAAGCAGGAAGGGTTTGGCATTTGTGGTGGTAACCACATCGAAACATGCCGACAGGGCAACAGCCGGTTTCGGGTTGATGATGATATTTTTGATCTTCGAATCCTGGCAGCCGGTTCCGGTAATTGCTTCCAGTTTCAGCTGAGCTGCCCCGGTTCCTGTCCAGGCAACATCAACCATATTCGGAAAACCAACAACGGGCGTGATCGCCCCCTTGGCGGAATAGGGCGCAGGGATGGTCCATGTGTAGACAGCCGAGGGTGTGGAGGGAACCTGGTAACGGGATGGTGTGGGGTAATCCTGACAAACAGTTGCCGGAGCAATAGTACCTGTGAAATCGACGTCCGGGAGTCCGTTTACGACCACGTTTTTCTGCGCTGAGGAGGTGCAGCCGTTCGCATCAGTATAGGTATAGGTTAGCGTGTGGATTCCAATGCCCGCAGATGCAGGATTGAAACTTCCGGCACTTACGCCGGGTCCGGTGTAACTTCCGCCGGCTGGTGTTCCTCCGCTCAGCAGAAAGGGTGGTGATCCGATGCAGACATCAGGGAAATCAGTTTGCGCAACAACCGGCAACGGGTTAACAACAATATTGGCAGATGTTGTATTGCTGCACCCGTTGATGTCGGTGTAAGAATAGGTGATGGGATGTGTTCCTGCACCGGCAGTTGCCGGATTGAAAATGCCTGCAATTACACCCGGTCCGGAGTAGGTGCCTCCGGCCGGACTACCTCCTGACAGCAGAATGGGCGCAGCGGTAACACAAACCGGCGGCAGGGGCTGTATTGCCACTGATGGCAACGGGTTCACCAATATGGTGCGGGTTGTTGAATTTGTGCAACTGTTGGCATCGGTGAAGGTGTAAGTGATTGTATGGGTGCCGGCCCCTGCTGCAGCGGGATCGAAAGTACCGGCAACGACACCCGGTCCGGAGTATGTGCCGCCCGGGGGTGTGGCCATATTGAGCACAATTGGCGAGGCATTTACACAAACTGCCGGCATCACAGGAAAATTCAGAACCGGTAGTGGGTTAACTGTAACATCATACTCGGTCGCAGTTCCGGTGCATGAATTGACGTTTGTATAGGTAACCTTCAGCCATTGAGGACCGGATGCTGCCCAGTCGAGGGTGATGCTGTTCGTTCCCAGTCCTGTCACATTTGTTGCTCCGGCAGAGTAAGTCCAGAGATAATTTATATTGCCGGCTTCAGTTGTATAGTTGATGGATGTCTGGGAGATGCAGAGAGCGGGGAGACCGGTAATCAGAGGCAAAGGCTTCGGGTTCACTGTAACCGTTTTAATCACCGGGACAAGTGCGGTGCAACCACCCGCATCGGTATAGTTCACCGAAACAGTTTTTGCCCCTCCGGTCATCCACTTCAACGTTATGGTATTGTCGCCTGTTCCCCCGCCGCTCACCAGGGTAGCGCCAGGATGACTCCACAGGTAATTCGATTTCCCGGGTTGTGTTGAATAAGTAGTCTCCTCTTCTGCGCAGATTGCATCAAGCCCGGTGATGACAGGGGTTTCATAAGCATTTACAGTGACAGGTAGCTGACCTGGATTGGCCGGGAAGCAGCCTTCGGCTGACTTGTAGGTAACGCTCAGGTTCTGTAATCCTGTTGTGTTCCACTGGATCGTGGCAGTGTTGGCGGTTGTGCTTACCAAGGTTCCTGTATTGGCTGTCCACACATAACCGGTCCAGCCCGCCTCTGTGAAGTACGAAACTGTTGAGCCCTGGCAAACATTTGCAAGTCCGGTGATGGTCGGGTCGGGAGGCACAGGGTTCACGGTGACGGTGCGTGAGTCGGAAACCGAACCACCGTTGCATCCGCCAACCACTGCAAAATATGTGGTTGTTGTTACAGGACTCAGTGTGACATCAGGGCCATAGCCTACGATAATACCTGCCGGAGGAAGGTCATCTTTATACCAGATTATTCCACTGGGAACGAACCGGGTGCTCTCGTTTGTGGCGGTCCAGGGCTGACAATTCCGGTCTGTGGCCGTAAATGCTACAGTTCCGTCGATGTTGTGAACACCCTGGGTTGCATTTTCAGTCGGACTGCAGTTAGGTTTACTCTGTATATGGTTTTCAATGATGCTGTTTTGTTCATTCAGTACGATCTGAAATGTGCCCTTTTGAGCTGCACCAGTGCAGTTGTAGAGAGGGCAGCTAATCCAGTAGACAACCAGTTTCTGGTTTGGAGGGGATCCGGTAAGGTAATAGTAAACATTTGTACCGCCTGTCCCAACTGGGGTCCACCCCGGCCACCAATCCTGCCAGGGTGCCATGATGCAGTTCTTCGGAACGGAAGCATTTGTGTTGGGTATGGGTGCAGCCGTGAATGTGGTCCAGGCGCTGTTATATGAAAATCCAACCCATCCGTTGGAACCGATATAAAACTGGGTATAAGACTGGTTGAAAAAACAAAATGTAAAACCGATATCGAAGGGGCCTGCAATCTGGTCGTCCTGGTTGGCCGCGAACTGGATCCCGGTTCCGCCGGTAAATGCCTCAGGCGTGTAAGCAAACTGTTCGAAATTATAGCTTGTGGTACCCTGGCTGCCTCCGGTTACCTCGGCATGAAGGATTGTTGATTGTCCTGCGCAAATGTTGTTGATACCCGTAATAGTAACTGTCTGTGAACCTGCGAGCCGGACGAGTAAAATTAGCAGCGTAACGAGAAAATACCTCTTATCCATGAATTGAAGACACCAAAAAGTCATTTGGGTTGCATGACCGACCCGACATTATTGGTTGCAAAGGTATCGAAAAAATCAATCCTTAACGCAGCGCACAGGATAGGCGTTGGCTTTTGAACTTTCGTACCACGAAACGGAGGGGTTGATGATGTTGAGCCCTCGGGCAACGGGTTTGCCGGCTGCCAGTGTGGATGTCCAGAGCATGGTGCCCCGGATTGTTTCGGTGGATACGTAAGCCCATACGTTGTTGAAATAGAGGATGCCATCAAGCATGGCATGAAATCCCTGGGCCAGGTACAGGTTACTGAGTGTGCTTCCGGCCTGTCCGCTGCCCTGGTTGGCGTCTATCAGGTCCTGCCATTCGAGCGACGAGGGTACATGCCATCCCGGGGGACAAACACCTTTAGGCCATCCCGGGGTGCTTCCGTATTGCATCAGCTCATCCCACTGAAAAAGCGAGCCGTAGCTCAGGCAGGTTGCATCGGCAGGGGGACAGTATCTCTCTACAGAACAGTTGTCGGTTTGAGGTTGTTGGGAGCTTTGTGTCGTTCCCCAGTCAAGGTTTTTCAGCATCCAGCATGTGATCCGGCCATTGATGTTTACCAGGAAAGTCGGATACCTGTTCGTGGCGCTGTTCGGGTTCCTGGGGTCGGTAAAGATGTTGTTAAAGCATTGGTAACCTGCATTGGAAGTGGCAACGGTAAGCGTTTTTGAATCTGATGCAATACATCCGTTCACATCAGTATAGGAGTAAGTAACAGTATGCGGCATGATGGCCAGTGTTGCCGGATCCAGAAGTCCTCCGGGTACCAGGTTGCCATCCACATAATATTTCCCGTTGCTGCCCAAAGGTGTTCCCCCTTTGAGAAGAAAGGGTTTTGCATTTGTGGTCGTCACCAGGTCGAAACAGGCAGGAAGAGTGACAGTCGGTTTGGGGTTGATAATAATATCTTTGGTCAGCGTACTGAAACATCCCTGGGGAGTCACTGCTTCCAGCTTCAGCTGCCCGGCGCCTGTGCCGGTCCAGGTAACATCGGCCATATTCGGGAAGCCTGAAACAGGCGATACTATTCCTGTGAAAGGGGGCGGTATCGTCCAGGTGTAAGTGGTATTGGGCGATGTAACGACCTGGTAACGATAAGGTGTGGGATAATCCTGGCACACTTTGGCCGGGGCCACAGGGCCGGTAAAGTCGACTCCCGGCAGCCCGACAACCTGGATGTTCTTAACGGCAAAGTTGGTGCAGCCGTTCGCATTGGTATAGGTAATGGGATGAGTGCCCACCCCCGCAGCCGATGGGGTAAATATCCCCCCTGTAACCGCCGTGCCGGTGTAGTTTCCCCCTCCGGGTAATCCTCCGCTCAGCAGGAATGGCGGGCTATTAATACAAACTGCCGCGGGATCTGCCAATGTGACCAACGGCAACGGGTTTACAAGCAGATTCTTTGTGGCTGTGTTTACACATCCGTTGACATCGCTGTATGTGTAAATAATGGAATGACTGCCAGGTCCGGCAGCCGAAGGGGTAAAGATCCCACCTGATACACCCGGCCCTGTGAAGGTTCCCCCGGATGGATTTCCACCCGTAAGAGGAAAGGGGGCTCCGTCGACGCAAACCGGTGAAAATGGCTGGAGGGTAACAACCGGAAGCGAGTTAACCTTGATTGACCGGGCGGCTTCATTGGTACAGCCGTTTGCATCGGTAAAAGAATAAAGCAGTATATGTATTCCGACCCCGGCTATGGAGGCTGTAAACATCCCGGCGGTGACACCTGGGCCTGAATAGGTTCCTCCCGCCGGAGTGGCAGCGGTAAGCAGAATGGCCGGAAGGTCGACACAAACATCCGGCATAGGGTCAAACACGATAACCGGAAGGGAAAAAACCTGGAGGGTTGCCGTGGCGGAGTTTGTACATCCTTTACTGTCGGTATAGGTGTAGGTAATGGTGTGTACTCCGACTCCGGCAGCTGCCGGATTGAATACACCGGCGCTTACACCGGGTCCGGAATAGGTTCCTCCCGAAGGATTTCCACCCGTAAGGAGAAAATCAGGAAATGTAAGGCAGACCGGTGGAAATGGTTGTAATGTAACAACAGGGAGGGGGAAGAAATTGACCGGGAATTCGGCCGGGACGGTACCTACACAGCCTGATACCGGGTCAGTGTAGGAAACGGTAACCTTGTGCAGACCCGGCAGGTTGTCAAAAGTAACTGTCGCAGTTGGTGAAATGGCTGTTCCTCCTCCGGTAATTGTACCCCCGACAACATTCCAGACATATGCCGACATCCCTGTTTCAGTTGCATAGTTACCGATACCACCCGGGCAAAGTTCAGGAGTTCCGGTGAGGGTGGGATGGGGATTGACGATCACCTCGACTGAACCGTTGAAATCATCACCGAGACAGGAGGTGGCAACCGCGAAATAGGTCGTGGTGATGATGGGGGAAACGACGATTGAGGGACCATAACCGACAATAGGCCCGAAACGGCTTCCACTGTGCCATGAAATGCCATTGGGGACAAAACGGGTGCTTTCCGGGAATGTAGGCGGGGTTTCTGTCTGATCTACATACCAGCTTGTTTTATTGCGGTTGATCAGGGTGTTGTGATCTATGGCAGTAAAGGCAATCGTCCCTGTGGCGTTATGGACACCCTGAGTCGCTTCATTCTGGGAGTAGGAGTTATTGCACACAGGTTTAGTCTGAATATGGTTATAAACCTCACTTCCGCTTTCACATAAAACAATTTGAAAATTTCCAAGTTTGGCGTTGCATCCGTACATCGGACAGTCCTTCCAGTAGACGATCAGCTTCCGGTTGGGCGCCGTTCCCGTGGTTTTATAGAAGATCTTCACCCCGGGCCCGATACCCGGGTGCCAGTCCTGCCAGGGAGCCATGATGCAGTTTTTGGGTACGTTCGCATTTGTGCTGGGTATTACCTGGGCGACGAATGCATTGGACTGACCACCTGTGAATCCAACCCATCCATTCGATCCGAGATAAAACTGTGAATAGAGCGTGTTGAAAAAGCAGAAATCAAATCCGATGTCAAAGGGCCCGTGATTCTGGTCGTCACCACTTGGTACACCTGTTGCATCGGGATACCAGGGTTCCGGAGAATAGGAGGAGAGCACTTCAAATGTATAACTCTCAGTACCATAACTGATGCCCGTGACGGTAGCAACAAGTGTCGCCGACTGGCCCTGGCAGATGGGATCGACCGGGGCCACAACAACCCCCTGGCCAAACAGATCAGCAGATAATAAAACCACAAGGAGGAGACAGAATCTTTGTCGCATGATATTTCCACTGCTAAATTAAGGTTTTTACCCTAACAAAACTTTCACAAAGAAATTCATTTCCGAAAATTCCCACATCCCACATCCCGCATCCCGCATCAACCCATCAGAATCATCAGCACATCAGCACATCAGCACATCATCAATCCTTCACGCACCGTACCGGAAACGCATTGGCTTTTGAGCTCTCATATAAGGAGACAGAGGGGTTGTAGAGGTTGAGCCCCCGGGCAACGGGTTTGCCGCCGGCCAGGGTGGATGTCCAGAACATGGAGCCGGTGATATTCTGGGTGGAGGTAAAGGCCCAGAGGTTGTTGAGGTAATAAAATCCATTGAGGAGCCCATGGAATCCGAGAGGAGCATTGAGGTCCTTGAGGTTGCTGCCAGCCTGCCCGTTGCCGGTGTTCGCATCGATCAGGTCCTGCCACTCCACGGTTGTGGGCACATGCCAGCCCGGCGGACAGACTCCTTTGGGCCATCCGGGCGTGCTTCCGTATTGCATCAGTTCGTCCCACTGGTAGAGAGCGCCATAGGTCGAGCAGGTGTTGTCGCCAGGCTCACAGTAACGTTCAGTGATGCAGTTGTCGGTGTGCGGCTGGATATTGGTCTGGGTTGATCCCCAGTTGAGGTTTTTAAGCATCCAGCATGTTGTTCTGCCATTGGCGGTAACCGTAGTAGTAGGGTACCTGTTCGTATTGGGGTCGCTGTTGCGCGGATCGGTAAAGAAGTTAGCCGGGCAGATATAGCCTGCATTGGATGGCCCCACCGTGAGCGGTTTGGTGTCGGTGGCAGGGCACCCGTTCACATCGGTATAAGTGAATGAAACAGTGTGATTTCCAGTGATCAGCGCTGAAGGATCGAGCAGTGAGCCGGAAACCAGGCCTCCATCGACATAATACCTCCCGTTATTTCCCAGCGGAGTGCCGCCTTTAAGCAGGAAGGGCTTTGCATTGGTCGTGGTAACCAGGTCGAAGCAGGCGGACAGGACTACCGCGGGTTTCGTCTGTATGATTACATTTTTCGTTCTGGAGTCCTGGCAACCGGCGGCATTCTGCGCATCCAGTTTCAATTGTGCTCCCCCGGTTCCGGTCCATATCACATCCGCCATATTGGGGAACCCCGGAACGGGGGTCACTGTTCCGAAGGCGGTATAGGGTGGAGGGATGCTCCATGTGTAGGTTGTCGATGGTGTTGGAGCGACCTGGTAACGGTAAGGGGTTGGGAAGTCCTGGCAGACTGCGGCGGGAGCCGTTGGACCGGAGAAATCCACATCGGGAAATCCTGTTACAATTATGTTCCTGACCGCAGAATTGGTGCATCCGTTCAGGTCGGTATAGGTATAGGTTACAGGGTGGCTGCCAATCCCGGCCGTGAGCGGATTGAAATTTCCTGAACTAACGCCAGCCCCGGAGTAAATCCCTCCCGGGGGCATACCGCCGGTTAGCTGGAAAGCGGGTGTGTTAATGCAAACATCTGCAAAACTGTTAAGCAGCACAACGGGTAACGGATTTACAGTAATACTCTTTGATTCGGCGGCAATGCATCCGTTAACATCGGTATAGGTATAGGTGATGATGTGTACTCCTGCGCCGGCTATTACGGGGCTGAAAAGACCCCCGAGAACACCGGGACCGGTGAATACTCCTCCCGGCGGGGTGGCAACCAGCGGAAAAGGTGTTGCATCGATACAAACAGGCAGGAGGGGAGTGAAATTTACGACAGGTGCAGGGTTCAAGGCTACAGCCAGCGTGGCAACAGGGCCGTCGCCACAGGCATTATTGTGCCCTTGTACAGTAACATTGCCGGATACGGAGCCGATCCCGAAGTCAACAACGATGCTGTTCCCGGTTGTACTGCCAATGATCGTGCCTCCCGTGGGGATGGTCCATAAGTAGTTGTCAGCAAAGGGTAAGGCTGCAACAGAATAGGTTTTCCCTGCAGCGGGGATGCAGATGCTATTTTCACCGGAGATATTTCCCGGGGCAGGGGGCGTAGTTGCCACGGTAACCACCGCACTTGCTGTTGCCACCACTGAGCAGGCATCGGTAACTGTTACACTGTAATTACTAACGCCGATTCCGGGAGTTACGGTGATGGATTGGGTTGTGGCTCCGGTACTCCAGAGGTAGTGATATGCATTTGAGGGGATGAAAACCTGTCCGCCTGTAACCACGGGCGAAAGCGTAGCACTGGATCCCAGGCAGATACTTTGCGGAGAGAGTGAAGCAACCAGGGTGGCATTGTATTTAATGGTGAAGGGGGTAAATATGCTGGATGGAACTCCGCAGGTGGTTGTGGTCGCTTTAATGACCAGGTTTTTATCAGGTCCCGGAGGCGCTGCCAGCGCCTGGATGAAGATTGGCGGAGACTGAAGGGATCCTGCCGGTATTGTAGTTTGCGCCGGGAACGGATTGGGAAGGATATCCGATTGTGTTGCAGTTCCTGACGGATCAATGGCCAGATCAATTAGCAGATCCGTTGTGCCTGCCTGTGGGATATGGTAGACGAGCGTGGCATTGCTGCATCCGGGAACAAGAAGCTGACCTGTTTGTGTGTTGGTGAAAGTTGTATCCGGTTCGATATTGTTGCTGGAGAAGCTGTTCTGCTCCAGAAAAACGCCCGAATCAAGAATGCCGTCAGAGGCATCTCCGATGGCAAACTTCATGCGGTAGGTGAGGTTGCACTGCACGGCGTAGGTGGCTGTGAATACATGAGAAATCCTGTTGTAGGAGAAGTTGACTTTTAGATTGTTCCACCATGAGTACACACCGTCGCCCAGGTTGCCCTGGTCGGCCGCGCATATATTGAAGATATTTACATAACTGGTTCCACCTGGGAGCAACGCAATATTTACCGCGTCATTGATGAAGCCAAGTCCGCCCGAAATTCCGGGGCCGCTTAGAAAAAGCCCGAAGGCATCATTGATGGAGCCGCAAAAGGAGTCAAATTCAATGGAGCCAAAAACATATCTGAAGGTGACAATGGTGGTTTGCGGTATAAAATCGAATTCCAGAACGGATCTGTCGTGAACAAACGTCGGATTCGGGTTGCCCGGGGGAGTTGCCAGGATGACAAGGTCGGGATCGCTCTCGGCAGGCTGGTTGCTCCCCTGCATGTCGTTGTTCGGATTCAGGCCGGCCTTGGCGTTTGCAACATATCCCGCCGACATGATCACACCGCCGGCAATACCGAGTTGAGTCTCGGCGGATCCGGAAGCAGTAAAGGAACCGATCTGGTCGCGTTGTGGCAACGGTATCCGGGTGACGCTGTTCAGCGGTTCCGAAGATGAATTGAATGTAGCTCCGGGGAGGATGGTAATCCCGGTTCCGACCAGGTAAGTCTGAACAAACTCCGTTGGAGTCAAAGTAATAGTAGAACCTGTCGTTACAATTAACTGCGCATGCGCATTAAAGGTGCAAGTAAGAAGAAAAAAGCAGATAAGAACCGGAAAAATTAATCTTTTACACATCTTACAGGAAACGCATTTGCCTTTGAACTCTCGTACAAAGATACGGAAGGATTCATAATATTAAGTCCGCGTGCGATTGGTTTATTGCCTGAAAGGGTGGATGTCCAGAAAATTGTTCCTGTAATGGTTTCGGCGGGCGTAAATGCCCAGGTTGTATTCAGGTAAAGCAGGCCGCGTAGAAGTGCACCGAACCCGGTTGGAATGAGGTCCTTAAGGTAGCCTCCTGCCTGTCCGGGACCCTGCAAGGCATCGATAAGCGCCTGCCAGTCGGCCGCGGAGGGAACATGCCAACCCGGAAGGCAGAGATCCTGGTAGCCAATGAGAGGATCTTCATACTGCATCATCTCATCCCACTGGAAGAGCGCACCGTTGTTTGTACATTGTGCCGGATCCGACTGCCAGCAGTATTTCTCGGAGAGGCAATTATCGGTTTGCGGTAAGTTATCGTCAACCATGGTTCCGAAATTCAGGTTTTTCGCCATCCAGCAGCGGGCTGAAACACCGCTGCCGACAAGGAATGTGGTGTAAACCGTGTTGGTTCGAACATCCCTAATCGTACTTAACCCACACTGAGTGAAAACCGGTGGAGCAGTCACCTGGATTGTTGCCGTGGCTGTAGCTGAACAGGAATACTGGTTGGTATAACTATAGGTGATGGTCTTGACCCCGGCACCCCCTGAGTTTCCGGGTGCGAATGTCACTTTGTCGGTGAGGCTCACCCCTGCACCCGAATATTCACCTCCCAGAGGTAGACCCCATTTCAGACGGATCGGGCGGCCTTCGGTGGGAGTAATAATAGTTTCACAGAGTTTGGCCGTCACCACCGGGTTTGGTCTCACAGTGAGTACCTGGGCCGACTCAATTCCATCACCGCAGCTGTTCTCTCCATTTACATGAATCGTGGCGGCCCCTGTATAGGCGGCAGCCCATGTTATGGTGGCAAGGTTATGCGAAACGGGATCGGGAGTGATCAGAGAGGCAGCTCCCGCCGGAATCACGCTCCAGTTGTATTCTGTTGCGTTGGCTACAGCGGCAATGGAATACAGGATCGCCTGACCCTGGCATACTTCAGCCGTGACGGGCAATACCGGTCCCGCAGAGGCAGGGAAGGGGTTGACAGGAACAGCCAGGGGTACCCCAGTTCCTGAACAGCCTGCCACGGTTGGTGTGATATCGTAAATCACCTGTCCGCCGTTAACCGGATTTGAGAGTGTTAATAAGTCACTGATAATGGTACCCGATCCCCCCGGCGGACAAACCTGGATGTTGGTGCAGTTTCCGGGAGGAACGGTCCAGATGTATGTTGTGCCCGGCAATGTTGAGGAGAAGGTCGTACTCAGGTTGATGACGGCAGTGGAACCTGAGCATACCGATGATGGTGGATTGATAAGGGTAATGAAAGGAACGGGGGTAATGGAAACATTGAAGGCTGTTCTGGGTGACCGTGCGCAGATGGGTTGTGCTGCCACAGCTTCGGCATAATAGGTGTAGGTGCCTGTCGGGAGGACTGGTGTGATGTAAGTTGTATTTGTCCCCAGCGAATTTCCACCTGAAGGAGCATCCCACCATTCAACCGTCAATCCGGTACCAACAATGGCGGTGAGGGATACCGCCTGCGGCCCGCACAGGCTCACATTCGTTATACCGGTTGGAGCATCGGGGGTATTGTATATTTCTGCAGAAACGGCAGTTAATCCGGGGCTGATGCAAGCCGTAGTGAGGTTTCTCGCCTTCACATAGTATGTCGTTGTTGCCGTAAGCACCGGTGTGGTGTAGCTGGTATTACCGGCTGTGCCCGTCTGAAGCAGAATGGTTCCTGCTGCATCGGAATACCAGTCGGCAACTTCATTGTTGAGGACGGATGCATCGATTGTGAGGGAACCCGGTCCGCACCTGAGGTTGTTGATACCAACAGGGTTGGGCGGTGCGCTGTTGTGTGTTACAACGATGATGCCTGAAGAGCTGTTGGCGGCGTACCACCATGTATTTATCGTGTTGACATTACCCAGGCAGGTAGCCCATTTGTGGCAACCGTCGGTGGGAACAACAAGTGACGGAAGGCAGCCAATAATATCGTTCAGCGTGCCTTTGCATGTGGTGGAGGAGGGATTTATCAGCAGGTCGTCCCAGAACATCCTCGGTATATCCACACCTGTTGTAGGCCTCACGAGGGTAACCTTCAATCCCTGGTCGGTATAATTGGTATTTGCAGTATATTCAACATCGTACAAGGGCAGGTTGGTGAGGCCGTTCAGATAGTTGATGTTCATGGTTAGTGAGGTGCCGTCGGCAACAGGTACTGCCGGGGTGCCGCCGTCGAGTCCGTCCCAGAGGATCGTGTTTGTTCCGGTAACGACGGGAACCTGGGTAAAGACCTTACTCGTATAGGGGGGCGGAAGGTCGAGGGTGATATCCACCTTGCCGGCCTGGGAAACGCTGAATGTTATGTTTTCATTGCCACTGCACGGAGGCGGGGCCGGGGTCATGGTTGGCGCCGGATTTGTACTGATGGAACCGGGTGTACCGCTTGGATATTCGACCGGATCGGGATTGTTCAGAAAGACCTTGTAGTCGGGATATTTGAAATTCCCCGGTCTTGATTTTCTTGCAATCGTCGGATCGGGATCGGAAATCACCCCTTCCGGGTTGCAAAAAATCATGAAAGTACCACCAAGCATTTTATTGAAATCGATCTTTGTTACAATTCCATCATCCGACAACACCTGCACAGTACCTGCAAAGTGCTTATTATCACCCGTGGAAATACTTACGGAATTGAATTGCCACGACTTTGACCAGACCCTGCCATCCTGGGCATCGGAAGGAACCGGCGGAGTCTGGTAGCCGCTTTTCAGCACGGTGATGTCGAAATACTTGAGATTGCCCGATACTTCGGTATTGGTTGTAAAGGGAGGAATACCCACAGTTGTATAAAATTCAATAAAATAATCACCGGTCATGGTAGGTGTAAATTCAAAGGGGGTGTAACCGCCTGAGGCAGGGAATGGTCCGGCATAGGCCTCATCAATAGTGGCAATGTAACCTGTTCCGGCTGAAGATGGGACCGTTCCCGAAAAGGCTACCCCGAATGGCGTAACCGGATCGTGAATGTTAAATTTGATAACCTGGCTGTTTGTCTCCTTCTGGAAGCCGAATAATATTTTTTCGGATGTACTTGAGATGTGAATATAAAGCCTGTAATCTGCAGGAGCGTTTAAATTGGCAAATGCACAATATGTTGTTCCTGTTGTTAAGGCAAGGCTTCCGTAGGCACCAACCTGTCCCCAGGAAGGCGGAGCAGTCCCGGGTGGAATCACCTGCTTGGTTCCCTCTCCATGCGACATAAGGGCAAAGAACACAAGCATGATCTGAATTATGCCTGAAGAAAACGTGGAATTAAATTTCAAAAACATGACGATTTCTTAAAATTTAAAAACCAATCAGCACATCCCACATCCCACATCCCACATCTCACATCCCGCCTGTCAATCCTTCACACACCTCACCGAAAACGCATTGGCATTGGAACTTTCGTAGATCGACACCGATGGGTTGATGCTGTTAAGCCCTCTGGCCACCGGTTTGTTCCCTGAAAGGGTTGAGGTCCAGTAGAGTGATGCATTGGGCAGATCGGTTGATGTAAATGCCCACATGTTGTTAAGATATCCGATTCCGTTGAGCACTGCATGGAATGCCTGTGCGGTTACCATGTCTTTGAGCGCCCCGCCGGCGATTCCGTTACCCTGGTATGAGTCGATCATGTTCTGCCATTCGGTGGATGAGGGCACGTGCCATCCCGGGGGACAGAACCCCTGGCGGGTTGTTGTGAGGTCGTCGTTGTACTGCATGAGTTCGTTCCACTGGAAAAAGGCGTGACGCGTGACGGGTGACACGTTATTAACATATTTTTCGGGGATGCAGTTATCTGTCTGATGGGTTAATTCGTTAATCGTAATTCCAAAATCCAGGTTCTCCTTCATCCAGCACTGCGAGCCTAACATGGCGGTCTGATAGGATTTTCCGTCGCGGGGGTCGGTGAAGGTGGTGTTACAGGTGAATGTGGCGTTGGAGGGCAGCACGGTGATGGAAACGGGGGTTGATGTATTGGCACATCCGAAGCTGTTCTGTGAGTGGTATGTGATGGGGTGCATTCCGGGCATTATGAGCGCCGAAGCGGGATTGA
>CAYHCQ010000034.1:0-25569 GCA_964355115.1 uncultured Prolixibacteraceae bacterium
TAATGGAGGTGATTTCCGTCGCGGTCGAAAAGATCGTGACTCATCTCCTCGATCTGAATGAGCAGGTCGCCTGCAACACCACCCCGGGCAGCTGCATTTCCCTTGCCTCCCATGGAGAGTTGCATTCCTTCAGCAACACCGGCAGGGATCCGGATGGCAATGACCTCTTCCCCTTTTACGATACCGTTTCCGGCGCAGTCGGTACATTTGTCGGTAATGATCTGACCTTCGCCGCCGCAGTGAGGACAGGTGGTCGTCGTTTGCATTTGTCCCAGGAAAGTTGAGGTGACCTTGGTTACATGGCCGGATCCCTTGCAGGTGGAACAGGCTGAATATGAACTTCCTCCTTTGGCACCGCTACCCTGACATGTATTACATGAGATAAACTTGTTAACCTTGATCTTTTTTTCAACGCCATTGGCAATCTCTTCAAGGGTCAGCTTCACCTTTACACGCAGGTTTGAGCCCCGGTTTACGGTGCGACCGCGCCGGCCGCCGCCGCCGCCAAAAAATGAACTAAAGGGATCGTTCCCAAATCCGCCGCCGAAGATATCACCAAAATGGCTGAAAATATCCTCCATGCTCATTCCGCCACCGCTGAAACCACCGAATCCGTTGTTTCCCATCCCGGCATGACCGTATTGGTCGTAACGACTGCGCTTGTTGGGATCGTTCAGTACTTCATATGCCTCTGCAGCCTCTTTGAACTTATCTTCCGACTCTTTATCCCCAGGGTTCTTATCAGGATGGAAGCGCAAGGCCTGTTTGCGGTATGCTTTTTTTAACTCTTCCGGTGTAGCGTTCTTGCTGACTTCCAGTATCTCGTAGTAATCACGTTTCTTCATAATCCTCTAATTTCCAACTACCACCCTGGCATAACGTATTACTTTGCCGCCCAGGAGATACCCTTTTTCAATTTCGTCAATAATTTTACCCTTCATTTCGGGATCAACAGCCGGAATGTTTGTGATTGCCTCATGGAAATCGGTGTCGAACGGTTCCCCGACGGTTTGCATCTGTTCCAGCCCCTGTTGTGTAAGCGTGGATAAAAATTTGTTAAAGATCAGGACCACTCCTTCTTTCAGGGCATGGTCTGCATCTCCGGTGGTATCAAAGGCTTTGATGGCCCGCTCAAAATCATCGAGAACAGGCAGTAATTTAGTGATGACCTCTGCGGAGGCAAACTTACTCTGCTCGATTTTTTCTTTCAGCGTGCGTTTACGGTAGTTGTCAAATTCAGAGTACAGCCTGAGGAACCTGTCATTCAGGTCGGCTACCTGGGCTTCGAGTTGTTCTTCCTTCGACCTTTCGTCATGTAGATCAGTTGCAGTTTCTGTTTTTGCGCTGCCTTCTTCCTTCTTTTCCAGGTCGTGTTTTGCTTCCTCGTGCTTTTTCATGTTCTCCCTATCTTCTTTTTTTTGTTTCAGGATCATAATACTTTATTCTTCGAATAAAATTCGGTTGAGTGTTGACAAAAAACCTGCCAGTTGGTTATTCGCGACAATTTGTCAGCCGGAAATCCGTCGGATTTCTGCGCCCAGGTTCTGCAGTCGTAAATCGATCTCCTGGTAGCCGCGGTCTATCTGCTCAATATTATCGATGATGCTCTTTCCGGTTGCCGACAGTGCTGCGATCAGCAAGGCAACACCTGCTCTGATGTCGGGCGACGACATGCGTATGCCACGCAGCGGGTATTTATGGTCCAGCCCGATAACAGTGGCCCTGTGAGGGTCACAAAGAATGATTTTTGCCCCCATGTCGATGATCTTGTCGACGAAAAAGAGACGGCTTTCAAACATCTTCTGGTGGATTAGTACACTGCCCCTGGCCTGGGTGGCCACAACGAGGACAATACTGATCAGATCCGGTGTAAATCCCGGCCAGGGTGCGTCTGCAATGGTCATGATCGAACCATCCATGAAATTCTCCACCTCATAGTGATCCTGGGGAGGAACATAGATGTCGTCGCCCTGCTTTTCGAGCTGGATGCCAAGTCGTCTGAATACGTCGGGAATCAGTCCGAGTTGCTGGTAATCAACGTTTTTTATCGTGACTTCTGATCCCGTCATTGCGGCCAGACCTATAAAGCTGCCCACCTCTATCATATCAGAACGGAGTGTGTGTTCGCAGCCGTGCAGAGCGGAAACCCCATGAATTTTCAGCAGGTTTGATCCGATGCCTTCAATACGTGCGCCCATTCTGACCAGCATCGAACACAATTGGGAGATGTAGGGTTCACAGGCAGCATTAAAAATTGTAGTTGTGCCTTCGGCCATCACGGCGGCCATGACGATGTTGGCGGTACCGGTTACTGATGCTTCATCCAGAAGCATATAGCTGCCCTTCAGGGCTGGTGCGGTTACCGTGAATTGTTGATTATCGGCGTTATAATCAAATCGGGCGCCAAGTTTCTGCAGGCCGGTAAAATGCGTGTCGAGCCGGCGGCGTCCAATTTTATCGCCACCCGGAGTGTAAATATATCCTTTTCCAAACCGTGCCAGCATAGGCCCCAGGATCATTATCGATCCGCGGAGTGTGCCCGCTTTGTCATGAAATTCTTTGGTAAGCAGATAGTCGAAGTTGATCTCCCTGGCCTGAAAAGTGTAAACCGAGGGGGCCTCCCTTGTGATAGTTACACCCACCGACTGAAGCAGTTCGATCAGCTTATTTACATCACGGATATCGGGAACATTCCGGATGGTTACCTTTTCGGTTGTAAGCAGGACTGCACAAATTACCTGCAACGCCTCATTTTTGGCGCCCTGCGGGGTAATCTCACCCGTTAGTTTTTTTCCTCCGATGATCTCGAAAGAACTCATTGAGGCTTATTGCGTCCGCGTTGGTTGAATTCAGGTTTATTGAAACCGGGCTTGTTGAAGTTGCCGTTTGGATTGGGTCTGAATGGCTTGCGCTTCACCGGCGTATTGCGGGCAAGGATGTCGTTGGTATGGGCAAACCTGAAATCCTGGTGGAGTTTAAGCCTGTCCTGTGAAAGTAATTTAAGGTGGAGTTCTATCAGTTCGTCGTTCACCGATTCACGGTTCCAGTTGAGGTAGGATTTCTTCATGTGGTTTGCAATGGCAATAACCAGGGCATCCTTTTCCGGCCCATCCTCATATTCAACTGCCTTTTCGATCATCAAGGCAATGTTCTTTCCGTAATGCTTGAACTCAATCTCTTTATCGTGGTACGAAAGGGTTTCGGGCTTGGTGCTCAGCGACAGGGGCGGGGGAGGAGGGTAGGGTGCATCCACATCGAGTTTGAAATCGGCAATAATGTATAGATGATCCCAGAGTTTATGCTTGTAATCACCCGATTCTTTTACAGCCGGGTTAAGCTGACCCATGACATTAATGATGAATTTGGCCGCTTTATTTCGTTGATCACGGTCTTCGATGGTGCATGCAAACTGGATCATACGCTGTACGTTCCTGCCATATTCCGGGATGACCATCATCTCGCGGGTGGTATTGTATTCCATTGTTTCGTTCACTATAATTTTTTTGCAAAGATACAACTCTCTTCAAGATTTCCGGCTATTTTTATCCGGTCAGGAGACAATCCTGAGTTTTGCAAACCGCAGAAGCAACTGTTTATTCCCTACTCCCGGAAAGAAAACAGTCGCCTTCTTATTCGGGCCGACGCCTTCCAGATTGATCACCTTCCCTTTCCCGAACCGTTCGTGCATAACCTCCATGCCATTTTGAATGTCATCTACTTCTGAAGGCGGGCCCGAAGGAGTTTCAGATTTCTGAGATTCCTGCAGAGGTGTGACTTTCTGGAAATTTTTTGTCAGGGTCACTTTTTTGGGAGGAAGATCAAGTCCGGGCAGGGTGGCCGACCAGTTCAGATGGTTGGGAAAACTCTCCTTTTTAATCGTGGCTTTCTTCGGGAAATCGATAAACCGTTCCGGGATTTCGCTGATGAACCGGCTTGGTTCACACATGGTTGGAGTTCCCCATTTGTAACGGTTTTCGGCGTAACTCAGGGTGAGTTTCTGCTCGGCTCGCGTGATGGCTACATAGAACAACCTGCGCTCCTCCTCCAGATCGGCGCGGGAGTTGAGCGACTGGATTGAAGGGAAGAGGTTCTCTTCCATCCCCACAACAAATACATAGGGAAATTCGAGCCCTTTTGCCGAGTGAACTGTCATCAGTGTCACCCGGTCTTTATCTTCATCGTCGCCTTTGTCGGCATCCGTGATCAGGGCCACATCCTGCATGAATTCATCCAAAGTGCGCATCACATTTTCTTCGATCTCCCCGGTTTCAGGGTTGGACCGAGGGGTTTCAGAGAATTCCTTGATGGCATTCAACAACTCCTCCAGGTTCTCGAACCGGCTTACCCCTTCCGGCGTTTTGTCCTCGTAAAGCTCCTTCATCAGCCCAGAAGAACCGGCAATGTGCTTTGCCATCTCAAAGGCGTTTTTCGTCTTCAACAGAGCTGCGAAACTTCTTATCATTGTTACAAAACCATATATCTTTTGGCCTGTGGCATCCGACAGTTTGATATTGTTTCCGGCTGGATTGTCGATGATCTCGAACAGGCTTTTTTGCTTCTCATCAGCAAGTACGATGAGTTTTTCGAGCGTTGTCTTCCCGATACCGCGCGCAGGATAGTTGATCACCCTCAGCAGGGCGTCTTCGTCGCGGTGGTTTATGGAGAGCCTGAAATAGGCAATGATGTCCTTGATCTCCTTGCGCTGGTAAAAAGAGAGTCCGCCGTAAATCCGGCAGGGAATATTGAGCCGCCGCAATGCCTCTTCATGGGCCCGCGATTGGGCATTGGTCCGGTACAATATGGCAATGTCGGAATTTGGCAACTGGTAATTCATCTTGTTTTCGAAGATCGACTGTGCCACAAGGTTCGCCTCCTCGTTGTCGGTTGAAGCCCTGATCAGCGGTATCATCGGTCCTTCAGCATTATCCGTCCAGATTTCTTTGAATATCTGGTTTTTATTGTTGGAAATGATGCTGTTTGCCGCCTCCACAATGGTTTTGGTGGAGCGATAATTCTGTTCCAGTTTGAAGATGCTGTGATCGGGATAATCGCTTTTGAAATTCAGGATGTTTTGGATGTTCGCCCCCCGGAAACCGTAAATACTCTGAGCGTCGTCGCCGACAACGCAAAGGTTCTCATTGTTCGCGGCCAGCTTCTTGATGATGAGATATTGTGCATAATTGGTATCCTGGTACTCATCGACAAGGATGTAGTGGAATTTTTGCTGGTATTTGTAAAGTACATCCGGAAAATCACGCAGCAGAACATTCATGTTGAAAAGCAGGTCGTCGAAATCCATGGCAGAGGCACGGCGCAGACGGTTCTGGTATTGCAGGTAAAGTTTGCCGGTAAGCGGCTTGCCTGATGTGGTGTCGTATTCGCTCAGTTCAGGGTTAGCATTGTAGTCTTCGGCCGAAAGGAGACTTGTTTTTGCCGAAGAGATACGATGGAGAATGTAACCCGGCTGATACACTTTATCATCCAGGTTGTTCTCTTTGATCAGGTTTTTCATCACCCGTTTGGTATCGTCGGTATCGTAAATTGTGTAGTTCGAAGGGTAGCCAAGCTGATGCCCCTCTATGCGCAGGACCCTGGCAAACACCGAGTGGAAGGTTCCCATCCAAACATTCTGTGCCTCCGGGCCAACCAGGGCAACAATCCGGTCTTTCATCTCCCGGGCTGCTTTATTGGTAAACGTGAGCGCAAGAATATGAAAAGGATCGATGTCCTTTTCAACAAGGTGCGCTACCCGGTAAGTAAGCACACGGGTCTTCCCGGATCCTGCCCCTGCAATCACCATGACCGGTCCGTCGGTAGCGACAACCGCGGCCCTCTGGGCCTCATTCAGCTCATTAAGAATATTGGAAGACATCAATAAGGATAAGATCGCAAAATTAACCGATTTGAGGATACGAAACCGCCACTGGGAAGAGAACATATTAACAAACCCTTTTTTAACCGCTACTGACGACACTTGCCCTGGTTATGGATACGATTGATGCTTTATTATATACGGTTACCCCGGTTTTAATGACACTATAGGCTTATAAAGTGCGGGAAATCAGTGTTTAATGCGATGCAGGGGAAATGTTCCACTTACTAATTTACAGGCTACATCTCGGGCTGTTTAAGCCACGGATACTAATTGGCAGTTGAATGTACCGTATTGATAATCATATTTTTGTGTTTTCAAATGCAACAGAAAACGATAAAAACAAAAACCATGAAACGTTCAACCATCATTCTCGTCATCATTCTGAACCTCTCCGCATTCATGTTTACAGGATGCCGTAAAGAGCTTACCGTCGACCCGGCCGGTTCAGGAACCAATGTTAACTCTATCTTTGACCTCAAGGTTCCCTCCACCTTTAACTGGGCAACCACCCGTGAGGTATCCCTTAACCTCGCGATGAACCTTCCCGGGGTAACCTATAAGACCAATACCATCAGTATTTACGATGGAGATCCTTACAAGGACGGAAACCTGGTGTTTACCGGTTATGCTGCCAACGATTTCGCGCTGGTTGCCAAAATACGCATTCCAATTGCGGTTACTGAATTGTATGTTCACCTGACGCCGCTCAATGCAGCCAACCAGCTGGTAACATTGGCAGTCACCGACAATATTAGTTATACATTTACCCAGACGGGAGGTGTGAAAAATGCCATGAATACCGACTCAGGCCCCGACTGCAGCGCTGCCATGGCGCCTTATATACTTTCCGGGGTGCAGAATATAACCATCAGCGATGGTAACACCTATTATATTAACGATTTGGCATCAGGTTCAATTGACGTTAAAGATGGTGCATTGATCATCTGCGGTACATATACCGGATTGCTCAATATGGGAGATCCCCAGGATGCGAGCACCGTGACAGTTTCCTCAACCGGGACCGCAACACTAACTTCCATGTCGAAGGATGATAATTCTACTCTTGATAATTATGGAACTCTTTCCATCGCAGGAAATTTCACACCGAAGGATCTGGTGCGTAATTTCGGAACGATGAGTATCGGAGCCTCCTACCTGATGAACAGCGGTGGTCCTCATTCACCCGAACTCATTAATTCAGGGATGCTTACCATCGGTAACGAATTCAATGTTCATGAAAAGCTGACCAACAATGGAACCGTTGAGGTTATGGGGCATATGAACTGCAATAACAGTGAAATTTTCAACGGATGCAAAATTATTGTTCATCTCGATTTTCACCTGAATAATGCCGAGTTTACAAACCAGTCGGGATATCTTAAGGTTTACCAGGAAACTTTCATCCAGGGAGGACTGGCGTTCATGAAGCTGATTGACCAGTCGATGATCTCTACCTACGACCTTAGGATGAATGGCGACATCACAGGCAGCACTACCAATTCAACGATCAATGAGGTGAAAGTCACAAATCAGCTGCGGTTCGACGGACCGAATGTTGTTACGGGTCCTGTTGAGGTTGCACAGACCAACGGCGTACTGGATAACGGCAACGGGTCGAATTTTACCAACGGCGCAACATTTGTGAGCTTCGCCAACATTCTCAATACCATTGCCGCTTCCGAATGTAATCCTGAAGGAATAAATCCGCCCCCGCCGCCCCCTCCTCCTCTCACCGACAATATTACCACGGGTACTGCTGTATATGAAGACCTCTGGCCGAGCAAGGGTGACTATGATGTGAATGACCTGGTTGTCTATTACAAATACAATCTCAAGACCAACAGTCAGAACAAAGTGGTTGATATCGTGGCTAAATTTTATGTAAAAGCAGCTGGTGCTGGTCTGAAGAATGGATTTGGTTTCCAGATCGATGGGCTCACTCCCGATCAGATAAGCTCAGTAACAGGTTATAACCTTCAACATGGCTATGTTACCCTGAACGCAAATGGTACTGAAGCAGGTCAGTCCAAGGCGGTCATCATGGCATGGGACAATACGGATGATGTAATCAACCGCGCAGATCATTCATCATTCTTCAATACACTTCCCGGCACTTCTGTTGGAACTGCCGATACCATCACAATCACAATTCACCTCGCTACCCCGTTATCAACGACAGTTGTCGGCACTGCACCGTTCAACCCCTTCCTCGTAAAGGGTATGAACCGCCCTGTTGAGGTTCACCTGCCCGATTATATTCCCACATTGCTGGCCGACCAGTCCTATTTCGGGAATTCCGACGACAACTCAAATGCAGGAATTGCAAGGTATTATAAGACTAATACCAACCTGCCCTGGGCGCTTAATATTCCGGTTACTTTCGACTATCCTTTCGAGTTTGTCGATATCACCCAGGCATACACACATTTTGCCGCATGGGCGCAATCAGGTGGTGTTTCCTACCCCAACTGGTATGCAAACAATGCAGGCTATCGTAACGTTGCCAACATCTGGCACCCGTAACAATATTCCGGCGGTTTGGTTAACCGCTGGCTAACTTCAGACATGGTTGTGTTTTTTTTGTGGCATCCTTAGGGGTGCCACTTTTTTTTGTCTTATTGTGAATATTTAATACTTTTACCTTTCAACAATAGCTTATGAATCTCCCCGTATTCCAGATTCTCAATTACTCGCTTATAATTATTGTGCTGGTAATCTTTATCCGCTACATGTGGGACGTTTTTTTTGATCGCAATTATCAGCCGGCCGGATGGCAGCATGCTGTTAAAGAGGGACGGATTTCAAAAAAGTTAAAGCAACTGGAGAGGAATTATCCTGATAAAGTACGTTTTTTTAACTGGTGGTTTCAGGTAAAGCGGCTGAATGAAGCGAACGTTCCCGGCGATTTTGCCGAACTGGGGGTTTATAAGGGTGAAAGTGTGCGCATTCTTCTTCAAATGGATCCGGCAAGAAAATTTCACCTGTTTGATACATTTCAGGGTTTTGCGGCTTCCGATCTTGCAGAAGAGCGGGGTGAGGCTGCAACCTACACTCCTGACGATTTTGCGGATACAAGTGCAGAGGGTGTTTTGCGATTCCTTAATGCTGGTGACGGGATTATTTTGCATAAGGGTCATTTTCCCGAGACCACAAAAGGTTTTACCAATGAGCGGTTTGCCCTTGTAAATATTGATGCCGATCTCTATAATCCTACACGTGCCGGTCTTGAGTTTTTTTATCCTCGTCTTTCCCCCGGAGGAGTGCTGCTTGTTCATGACTATAACCCTAAGTGGGAGGGAGTTATGAAGGCAGTCGACGATTTTATCGCGACCATCCCCGAAAATCCTGATATTTTACCCGATATGGAAGGCACCATAATGATTATCAGGAACAAATAAATAATTAACTTTTTTTCACATTTTTCTTGTTCGGGTCAAAAATAGTTGTACTTTTGCACCCTCGAAAACGTTTGTTGTTTTCGATTGGAACATAAGCCGGAAACGGCAAGGAAACCTGATAAAGTGAGACAACTATAGGTTTCAATCGCAAGCAGAACGATGATTGCGGTAGAATAGTCTCGCAAAATTATCTCCTTCCTTATCTTTCCGGCCCGATTCCGGGTCAGTTCTCTGACGACTTTATTGAAGTATTGCCCTTAAATGTTGGTTGTGTAAATATTATTTGTACTTTTGCACTCCCTTTTTCAGGGGTAAAATGTTTAAAAACCGGCTGAAAAATGCAGCCTGGTTGTAAAACCGAAGTTAATTAAATCATCAGATATGCCAACGATTTCGCAATTGGTTCGTAAGGGAAGACAAAAATTAGTGGACAAAAGTAAATCGCCCGCTCTGGACTCATGTCCTCAGCGTCGTGGCGTTTGCGTGCGCGTCTACACAACTACGCCCAAGAAACCGAACTCTGCCATGCGCAAGGTAGCCAGGGTTCGTCTCACCAACGGCAAGGAGGTGAATGCGTACATTCCCGGCGAAGGCCACAACCTGCAGGAGCACTCTATTGTTATGATCCGCGGTGGCCGCGTGAAGGACCTTCCCGGCGTGCGCTACCACATTATTCGTGGAGCCCTCGATACATCCGGTGTTGAAGGCCGCAAACAGCGCCGCAGCAAATACGGAGCGAAACGCCCAAAAGAAAAGAAAGCATAATTATATAGTAAAGGCGCATTGCAAGGCGCCTAAACAACAATAAGATTATGAGAAAAGCAAAACCAAAGAAAAGACCCCTTCTCCCGGATCCTAAGTTCAGCGATACGCTGGTGACGAAGTTTGTTAACAATGTCATGTTGCGGGGCAAGAAAAACATTGCTTATGATGTCTTTTACGATGCTATCGGAATTGTCTCAGAAAAGACAAAGGAAGATGGTCTCGAGGTTTTCAAAAAGGCGTTAACCAATGTTACTCCGTCGGTGGAGGTTAGAAGCCGCCGTATCGGGGGGGCTACTTTCCAGATCCCTTCTGAAATCCGTCCCAGTCGCAAGCAGTCTATTGGTATGAAATCGCTCGTGAATTACGCCCGCAGGCGTCATGAGAAGAGTTTCAGCCAGAAACTCGCTTCTGAGATCATGGCGGCTTATAAAGAAGAGGGCGCTGCTTATAAACGTAAGGAAGATACACACAGGATGGCTGAAGCCAACAAGGCATTCAGCCATTTCCGCTTCTAATATATGTGAAGATGCGCTGCTGCGCGTCTCGACAAGAAAAAAAATGACAGAGAAACTGGAAAATACAAGGAACATTGGAATCATGGCGCACATCGACGCGGGTAAAACCACGACGACTGAGCGGATCCTGTATTATACCGGTATCAACTATAAACTTGGCGAGGTTCACGATGGTACTGCCACCATGGACTGGATGATCCAGGAGCAGGAGAGGGGAATCACGATCACCTCTGCCGCAACAACCGTTTACTGGGACTACAATTCCGAAAAATACCGCATTAATATTATCGACACTCCCGGCCACGTTGATTTCACTGTTGAAGTGGAACGGTCGTTGAGGGTACTCGATGGTGCCATTGCCATTTTCTGCGCAGTAGGCGGCGTGGAGCCTCAGTCGGAAACCGTTTGGAGACAGGCCGATAAATACCATGTTCCCCGCATCAGCTACATCAATAAGATGGACCGTACCGGTGCGGATTTTTACCATGTGGTCGATCAGATCCGCGAGAAGCTGGGTGCTAACCCGGTTCCCATCCAATTGCCAATCGGTGCTGAAGAGGAATTTACAGGCATCATCGACCTGATTGCCAATAAGGCCTACATGTGGGACGAAAACACCCTTGGCAAAGACTATAAAGAGATTCCCATTCCTGAAGAGATGAAGGAACAGGTTGCAGGATATCGTCTGAAACTTATTGAGGGGGCTGCTGAAGAGAATGAAACCCTGCTCCACAAATTCATGGATGATCCCGGTTCCATCACCGAAGCCGAGATTATTGAACAAATACGCAAAGCCACAGTTGAGAGTCGAATCACACCGGTCATCTGCGGAGCGTCATTCAAAAACAAGGGAGTTCAGCTGCTGATCGATGATATCGTCAAGTTTCTGCCCTCTCCGTTTGAAATGCCGGCTGTTAAGGGGATCAACCCTTATACCGAAAAAGAGGAATTCCGTCGGCCGGATGCCAGTGAGCCTTTCAGCGCCCTTGCATTTAAAATTGCGACCGATCCTTTCGTTGGCAGAATTGCATTCTTCCGCGTATATTCAGGATCTCTCGAAGCCGGCGAAGTGGTTTTAAATACCCGTACCGACAAAAAAGAGCGCCTGCTCCGTATCATGCTGATGCATGCCAATAAGCAGAACCCGCTGAAGCACATTGAAGCCGGCGAAATTGCAGCCGCTGTCGGTTTTAAGGATATCCGTACCGGAGACACTCTATGCGATCTCAAGCACCCGATTACGCTTGAAACCATGGTATTCCCCGAACCTGTAATTAATATGGCCATTGAGCCAAAGACTCAGGAAGACCTTGAAAAGCTTGCCAATGCACTGAACAAACTTGCCGAAGAAGATCCTACTTTCCAGGTGAGGGTGGATGATGAAACAGGTCAGACGCTGATCAGCGGCATGGGTGAACTTCACCTCGACATTATCACAGACCGCATGCGTCGTGAATTCAATATCGAAGTGAACCAGGGCAACCCACAGGTTGCTTACAAGGAAGCCATTGTTACCCCGGTCATGCACCATGAGGTTTACAAGAAACAGACTGGCGGAAAGGGCCGCTTTGCCGACCTGGTTGTTGAAGTAGGCCCTGCCGATAAAGGCATAAAAGGGTTGCAGTTTATCAACGAGATCAAAGGCGGTAGTGTTCCCCGGGAATTTATTCCTGCAATTGAAAAAGGATTTAAAGCAGCCATGACAAATGGACCGATCGTCGGATTTCCGATGGACAGTGTAAAAGTCAGGCTGATTGATGGATCATTTCACAGTGTGGATTCCGATGCACTTGCATTCCAGATCGCTGCAGGAATTGCCTTCAGGGAAGCCTGTCGTAAAACCAAGGCAGTTATCCTTGAACCCATTATGAAATTTGAAGTAGTGACACCCAGCGAATACATGGGTGAAATTACCGGTGATATTACCAAGCGCAGGGGCCATGTTGAGGAGGTTGATTCCCGGATCGGGAACCAGGTAATCCGGGGCAAAGTGCCTTTATCTGAAATGTTTGGGTATGTTACTACACTGCGCAGTCTTTCCTCAGGAAGGGCTACGGAAATGCTGGAGTTTTCGCATTATGCGGCAACTCCTCTTGACGTTCAGAATGAAATTTTATATAAAATCAGGGGATACGTTCCCGCTTACTAAAAGTAAAGACGCGATGCATCGCGTCTCACCTAAAATCAAGAAAACGTGAGCCAGAGAATTAGAATTAAACTGAAGTCTTACGATTACAACCTGGTTGACAAATCAGCCGAGAAGATCGTGAAAACCGTTAAGGCTACCGGCGCTGTTGTAAGCGGCCCGATTCCCTTACCCACGGACAAGAAGATCTTCACCGTGCTGCGTTCGACATTCGTGAACAAGAAATCACGTGAACAGTTTCAGTTGTGCACCTACAAGAGGTTGCTGGATATTTACAGCACCACCTCCAAGACCATTGATGCACTGATGAAACTTGAATTGCCGAGCGGTGTCGAAGTTGAAATCAAGGTTTGATGATTGAGAGATTGACAAGTTAAGTTACAAACGTAAGAAACGTAAGAAATGTCTGGATTAATTGGTAAAAAAGTCGGAATGACCAGTATATACGATGCAAATGGGAAGAATATCCCCTGCACCGTTATCGAAGCTGGTCCTTGTGTAGTTACACAGGTCCGATCCATAGAAAAAGAGGGATACGATGCCATCCAGCTGGCCTTTGAAGACAAGAAAGAAAAGCACACAACGAAAGCCATGAAGGGCCATTTTGCCAAAGCCGGCATTACGCCCAAAAAGGTGGTAGCTGAGTTTACCCGTTTTGAGCCTGGTCATCAGAAGCAGTTTGGTGATGTTCTCAAGGTTGACATCTTCACAGAGGGTGAATACATTGACGTGGTCGGGGTTTCCAAAGGTAAAGGTTTTCAGGGCGTTGTTAAGCGGCACCATTTTAAGGGTGTTGGTGAGGCAACCCATGGACAGCATAACCGCCTAAGGGCTCCCGGTTCAGTTGGTGCCTCATCATGGCCTTCAAGGGTTATGAAGGGTTTGCGCATGGCTGGCCGCATGGGTGGCGACCGCGTGAAAGTAATCAACCTGCAGGTGCTGAAAGTTATTATGGAGAAGAACCTTATCCTCGTGAAAGGTGCTATCCCCGGACACAATGGTTCATATGTAATTGTCGAGCGGTGGAAGTAGCAGTTTATAATATAAAAGGAACGCAGACAAGCCGTAAGACCAGCCTTGATGATATGGTCTTCGGGATTGAGCCGAACGATCACGCCATTTACCTGGATGTGAAACAGTATATGGCCAATCAGCGTCAGGGTACACACAGCTCCAAGGAGAAGTCGACTGTATCCGGAAGTACAAAGAAACTTCACAAGCAGAAGGGAACAGGCGGATCACGCAAGGGGAGTATAAAGAACCCTTTGTTTCGCGGTGGTGCCAGGATATTCGGACCCCATCCCAGGGATTACAGTTTCAAGCTGAATAAAAAGCTTAAGAAGCTTGCCCGCCTCTCGGCTCTGAGTTATAAGGTAAAAGACAATACCCTGACAATCCTTGAAGATTTCTCTTTTGAGAGTCCCAAAACCAAGAATATCAGCGAACTTCTTAAGAGTTTTCAACTCACAGGAAAAAAGACGCTGCTCGTATTGTCGAAGCCCGATGCCAATATTATCCTTTCGGCCCGCAACCTGAAACGAATTAAAGTTGTACAGGCTTCCGACATCAATACATATGAGATTCTTGATGCAACCCAGCTTCTGCTGACAGAAAGTTCGATCAAGGAAATTGAAAAGATCCATCAGAATTAAACCGATTAATTCGATACGACATGACAGTTATAATGAAGCCGATCATTACCGAAAAAATGACCCAGATGGGCGAGAAGCTCAACCGTTATGGGTTCGTGGTAGACCGGAGGGCAAATAAACTCCAGATCAAAGAGGCCATCAAAGACCTTTATGGTGTGGATGTTGCCTCTGTCAACACCATGGTGTTTTCCGGCAAGAATAAGACCCGCTATACCAAGAGCGGTGTAATTTCGGGCAGAACAAGTACTTATAAAAAGGCCATCATCACATTGGTCAAAGGTGAAACTATTGATTTTTACAGCAATATTTAAATAAATGGCGCTTAAGAAATATAAACCGACAACACCCGGTCAACGGTTCAAGGTCATCAGCACGTATGATGAGATTACCGCTGACGTTCCCGAGAAGAGCCTGCTGGCTCCGGCGAGGAGATCCGGTGGAAGAAACAACGAAGGCAGAATGACCATGCGCTACCTTGGTGGCGGTCATAAGCAGAAGTATCGTATAATCGACTTCAAACGTGACAAGGAAGATATTCCTGCCACCGTGAAGACCATCGAATATGACCCGAACCGTACCTCGCGTATAGCCCTGGTTAATTATGCCGATGGGGAGAAGCGTTACATCATCGCGCCTCATGGATTAAAAGTTGGACAGACTGTTCTGTCGGGGAAAGGCATTCCTCCCGAAATTGGAAACACATTGTACCTGAGCGAAATACCATTTGGTACCGTGGTCCACAATGTTGAATTACGTCCGGGTCAGGGAGCTAAACTGGTTCGCAGCGCCGGGTCGCATGCGCAGCTCATGTCGCGAGATGGTAAGTTTGCCATCCTCAAGATGCCCTCTGGTGAAACACGTATGATCTTGCAAACCTGTAAGGCTACGGTGGGTATGGTTTCAAATACCGACCATAACCTTGAGTCGCATGGAAAAGCCGGTCGCAGACGTTGGCTTGGCCGTCGCCCGCGCAACCGTGGTGTTTCTATGAACCCGGTCGATCACCCCATGGGTGGTGGAGAAGGTCGTGCATCGGGCGGTCATCCGAGATCCCGCAAAGGCACTCCGTCGAAGGGCTACAAAACCAGGGCACGGAAGAACCAGTCCAATAAATATATCATCGAACGCAGGAAGAAGTAATCGTAAATAAACCATTATATGAGCCGATCGCTGAAAAAAGGTCCGTATATCCATTATAAACTGGAGAAAAAAGTTCTGGAGATCCAGGATTCGAAAAAGAAAAATGTCATCAAGACCTGGTCACGCGGCTCGATGATCTCTCCTGATTTTGTTGGTCAGACCATCGCCGTGCACAATGGCAACAAGTTTATCCCGGTTTATGTTACCGAGAATATGGTAGGCCACAAACTGGGTGAATTTGCACCGACCCGTATTTTCAGGGGCCATGCCGGAAATAAAGATAAAGGTAAGAAGTAACGTCAATACAGATAGACAATGGGAGTTAGAACACGCACCAGGGCCGAGAATCGTAAAGAGGCCAAGAAGAACGTCGCTTTTGCAAAATGGAATAACGTACCCTCATCCCCACGTAAGATGAGGCTCGTTGCCGACCTGATCCGTGGAATGCGGGTGGAATTGGCGCTTCATACTTTGAAAAACACCTCAAAGCAGCCTGCAGAAGGCGTTCGCAAATTGTTGCTTTCAGCCATTGCCAACTGGCAGGCTAAAAACGAAGGCAAGCGCATCGAAGAAAGCGATCTGTATATCAAGGAGATTTTCGTTGATGCCGGCCGCATGTTGAAACGTATTCTTACGGCACCGCAGGGCAGGGCGCATCGCATCCGCAAAAGGTCAAACCATGTTACGATCCTTCTCGACAGCCGCACGAATATTGAAGCTGAGGCAGGTGAAACAGAAACACAAGAATCAACTGATAATAAATAAGCATTTTTAAACCGCATTTTTAATGGGAAATAAGACCAATCCGATTTCTAACAGGTTAGGCATCGTCCGCGGCTGGGATTCAAACTGGTTCGGTGGAAAGAATTTTGAGCCAAAACTGGTTGAGGACGAAAAGATCCGTAAGTATCTGAATGCCCGTCTTGCCAAGGCAGGTATTGCAAAGATCGTGATCGAACGCACTTTGAAACTGGTTACGGTGACCATTCACACTGCCCGCCCGGGTATTATTATTGGCAAGGGTGGCCAGGAGGTCGACAAGTTGAAGGAAGAGCTGAAGAAGATCACCAAGAAGGAGATCCAGATCAACATTTCCGAGATCAAACGTCCTGAATTGGATGCCGTGATCGTTGCCAACACTGTTGCCAGCCAGATTGAAGGACGTATTTCGTACCGCCGGGCCATCAAAACCTCCATTGCATCCGCTATGCGTATCGGTGCTGAAGGAATCAAGGTTATGATCTCAGGTCGTGTTGGTGGTGCTGAAATGGCCCGCCGCGAGCAGTATAAAGAGGGACGTATTCCCCTTCATACTTTCCGCGCCGACATTGATTATGCAACTGCAGAAGCTCATACGACCTATGGACGTATTGGTATCAAAGTATGGATTTGCAAAGGTGACATCTATGGTCGTCCCGATCTGATGCCAGCAGCCGTCAGTACCAAAATGAAACCCTCTTCACAGATGGGTGGTGATGGCAGAAGCAGGCCGAAGGGTGACCGTGACCGTGACCGCGATCGTGATCGTGGACCCCGTCCCGGAGGTGGTGACAGAAAACCACAGGGTGGACCACGCAGATAAAACAATTGTAGCATCGCAGCGATGCGACGCGACGCCAAGAAAAGAGGTAACCTATAATATAGTATCATAATGTTACAGCCAAAGAAAACCAAGTTCAGGAAACAGCAGAAAGGCAAGATGAAGGGCAACGCAGGACGCGGACACCAGCTCGCTTTTGGCTCGTTTGGCATAAAGACAATGGAAGAAGCCTGGATGACAGGCCGTCAGATTGAAGCTGCCCGTCAGGCTATCACCCGTCATATGAAACGTGAAGGTCAGCTCTGGATCAGAATCTTCCCCGACAAACCGGTAACCAAGAAACCTGCTGAAGTTCGTATGGGTAAAGGTAAAGGTGCTCCCGAGTATTTCGTTGCCAGGATTACACCAGGCCGCATCCTTTTTGAGATCGAAGGCGTTCCCTTAGCTATTGCAAAAGAAGCCCTCCGGCTTGGAGCCCAGAAACTCCCTGTTGCAACCAAGACTGTTGTTCGCAGAGATTACGTAGAAGAAGCTATATAATATTTTATAAAATGGAACAGAAAGTAATCAGAGAATTAACATCGGGAGAGATCCTCGAGCGGCTGGATGAAGAGAAACGTCAGCTCACAAAACTCAAGCTGAACCACGCTGTTTCACCACTGGAAAATCCCAACAAGATCAAGGCATACCGTCAAACGATTGCCCGTCTTGAAACCGAATTGCGGCGCAGGGTTATCGGCGGTGAGAAAATTACAAAGACAGTAAAGAAATCTTAAAGTAGTTGTAAAGAAGCGGGAAACCGCGTCTCCACAAAGTAACAATATGGAAACAAGACAATTAAGAAAAGAGAAGATCGGGTTCGTGGTCAGCAATAAGATGGAGAAATCCATTGTTGTTGAAGTCGAGCGCAAGGTAAAACATCCCAAGTATGGGAAGTTTGTAAAGAAGTCTTCCCGTTTTATGGCCCAGGATGATAAGAATGAATGCAGCGAGGGCGATAAGGTGCGGATTGCTGAAACCAGACCACTCAGTAAGAATAAGTGTTGGAGACTTGTCGAAATCATTGAAAAGGTTAAATAGCCATGATACAGCAAGAGTCAAGATTATCAGTAGCAGATAACAGCGGCGCAAAGGAAGTCCTTTGTATCAAAGTCCTCGGTGGAACCCGTAAGCGGTATGCCCGGGTAGGCGACCGCATCATCGTGACGGTAAAGCACGCAATTCCTTCCGGGAACATCAAGAAGGGTACAGTGTCAAAAGCCGTTGTGGTAAGAACAAAGAAAGAAACACGCCGTGCCGACGGTTCCTATATCCGCTTCGACGACAATGCAGTCGTTATGCTCAACAACGCGGGAGAAATGATCGGTACCCGTATTTTCGGGCCGGTGGCCAGGGAATTACGCGAAAAACAGTTCATGAAAATCGTATCGTTAGCACCAGAAGTGCTTTAAGCATATACTACAATATCATGCAGAAGAAGTTACATATCCGAAAAGGCGACACGGTGATGGTCATCGCCGGTGATTCGAGAGGCCAGCAGGGCAAGGTTCTCACTGTTAATACTGAGAAATTCAGTGCCATTGTTGAAGGGGTAAACCTGGTATCGAAGCATACCAAACCCAATGCCAAAAGTCCGCAGGGCGGGATTGTCAAGAAAGAGGCCCCGGTGGATATTTCCAACCTGATGGTGGTGGACAACACCGGGAAACCGACCCGCATCGGAAGGAAACTGGACAGCAAAACGGAAAAAATGGTTCGTTATTCTAAAAAATCAGGGGAGGTTATAAAGTAATGGCTTATACACCGAGATTAAAAGACAAGTATTTGAAGGAAGTTGTTCCTGCTTTGATGAAGCAGTTCAGCTACACCAGCCCGATGCAGGTTCCACGGATCAGCAAGATCTGTATTAACCAGGGACTTGGTATTGCCAATACCGACCGGAAATTCATCGACAACGGCATTAACGAAATGACGATGATCAGCGGTCAGAAGGCTGTTTCCACCAAATCACGCAAAGATATTTCTAACTTCAAGCTGAGAAAAGGTAACCCCATCGGAGTTCGTGTAACTCTCCGCGGTGAACGTATGTTCGATTTCCTCGACCGGCTCATTTCCGTTGCTCTACCACGCGTACGGGATTTCCGTGGCGTAAATGACAAAGGATTTGACGGACGCGGTAACTATACACTCGGGGTCACTGAGCAGATCATCTTCCCTGAGATCGATATCGACAAGATTACCCGCATGAACGGCGTGGATATCACCTTCGTGACAACTGCCCGGAACGACCGCGAGGCCCATGCCCTGTTGAAAGAATTTGGAATTCCATTTAAAACAAAGTAACAATATGGCAAAAGAATCGATGAAAGCCAGAGAGGTCAAACGTGAACGCATGGTCGCACAGTTTGCCGAAAAACGGAAAGCACTTAAGGAAGCAGGTGATTACATCGGACTGCAGAAACTTCCGAAGAATGCCTCCCCGGTCAGACTTCACAACCGCTGTAAACTGACAGGCCGTCCCAAGGGTTATATGCGTCTCTTTGGGGTTTCCCGTATCAATTTCCGTGAGATGGCCAGCAATGGACTTATCCCCGGTGTAAGGAAATCAAGCTGGTAATAGATATGTCGACGAGATGCAATGCTATGCGTCTCCACAAAAGATTAATAAACAAACAAAAGCAGAACAAATGGTTACGGATCCCATTGCAGATTTTTTAACGAGAATAAGGAACGCCGTTATGGCCAACCATAGGGTTGTCGAAATTCCGAAATCGAAAATCAAGGAGGATATCACCCGCATTCTTTTTGAAAAGGGTTACATTTTGAACTATAAAGTAGAAGATGAGCCCCGCCCCGGAATTATCAAGATCGCTCTGAAGTACCACCCGGTATCTAAAGTATCGGCCATCAACAGCCTTGTAAGGGTTTCCAAGCCCGGACTGAGGAAGTATGTGGATATTGATCACCTTCCGCGGGTTCTCAATGGACTGGGTATCGCCATTCTTTCAACATCACATGGCGTAATGACCGACAAGGAAGCCAAGGTAGAGAAGGTTGGCGGTGAGGTATTATGTTACATCAGTTAATTAGGAGATATCAATCATGTCAAGAATAGGAAAACTACCGATTGCTTTGCCCGCTGGCGTGCAGGTTACCGTCTCCGATACCAACCTGGTAACGGTGAAAGGGAAACTGGGACAGCTTGAACAGCAGGTTGACCCCAAAATCACGTTGAAAATTGAGGAGAATACGGTTACTGTTGAACGTCACAGCGAAGAGCGCGACGACCGTTCAAAGCATGGTCTTTACCGGTCGCTCATTTCGAACATGATCAAGGGCGTTTCCGAAGGTTTTACCATCACTCAGGAACTTATCGGTGTTGGTTACAAAGCAACCGCAACAGGTCAGCAGATTGAAATGGCCCTGGGATATTCACATAATATTATCCTTGAGGTTCCTGAAGCCATTCATGTTCGCACAACAGCCGATAAAGGAAAGATCAATACCATATTTCTGAGTTCGGCCGATAAACAGCTCCTCGGGCAGGTTGCTGCAAAAATCCGTTCCTTGCGTAAACCTGAGCCTTATAAGGGCAAGGGGATCCGTTTCTTGGGCGAAATTATAAAGAAGAAAGCCGGTAAATCAGCTGCCGGTCAATAATATTTGTAGAGGCGCACCTTTGTGAGCCTTTGCAACCAGGATTATTGTAAAGATGCGCAGCAGCGTGTCTCAACATTCAAATAAATAGAAAAATGGCAATCAAGAGCAGAAAAGAATTCCGCAGGTTCAGGATCAAGAAGAGGATACGCAAGATCGTATCGGGGACACCTGACAGGCCTCGCATGACCGTATTCCGGAGCAATAAGGCAATTTATGTACAACTGATCGATGATCAGGCTGCTAAAACACTGGTAGCTGCTTCGTCCATGGAAAAAGGGATGAGTGATAGCAAGGGCACAAAGACAGATATTGCCAAACTGGTTGGAAAGCTGATTGCAGAAAAAGCTGTACAGGCTGGTATTGATAAGGTAGTATTTGATCGTAATGGGTATTTATATCATGGCAGGGTTAAAGCTTTGGCTGATTCAGCCAGGGAAGGTGGCCTTAAATTTTAAGTAAGATATGACAAACGTTAACGTAAAAAGAGTAAAATCGAGCGAAATCGAATTTAAGGATCGGCTGGTCAGCATACAGCGCGTTACCAAGGTTACCAAGGGCGGTCGTACTTTCAGCTTCTCAGCCATCGTTGTGGTTGGAAATGAAAACGGCGTTGTTGGCTACGGACTCGGTAAGGCGAAAGAGGTAACAGCTGCCATTGCAAAAGGAGTCGACGATGCCAAGAAGAACCTCATAAAGGTACCCATTCTGAAAGGAACCATTCCTCACGAACAATTGGGTAAATACAGCGGTGCCCTTGTGTTCCTGAAACCAGCAGCCCCGGGTACCGGTGTTATCGCCGGCGGTGCAATGCGTGCTGTGCTTGAGAGCGTTGGAGTGCATGATGTACTTGCCAAATCAAAAGGTTCATCGAATCCTCACAGTGTAGTGAAAGCTACCATCGATGCCCTCACCCGCCTGCGCGATCCATATACAATCGCACAGCTCCGCGGAATTGAACTGAATCAGGTATTTAATGGTTAAGAATTTCATTTTTAAAGGCGGTCAAAAGCAATGAAAAAAATAAGAATTACACAGGTTCGCAGTGGTATCGGAAGACCGTTACGTCAGAAGCGTACCCTCGAAGCATTGGGTCTGAAAAGGATCCGTCATACAGTGGAACATGACGCTACTCCCCAGATACTGGGTATGGTAGGAAAAGTGAACCACCTGGTTACCGTAGAAGAAGTCTAACAAAAGATAAACGAAACTGAAATGGATTTAAGCAATCTTAAACCGGCAAAAGGTTCGACCAAAAAGGTGAAACGCATTGGCAGAGGCCAGGGCTCAGGACATGGCGGAACATCAACCCGTGGACATAAAGGTGCCCAATCACGTTCTGGCTACTCCAGAAAAGCCGGCTTTGAAGGCGGGCAGATGCCGCTTGTACGCCGTGTTCCCAAATTTGGATTTAAGAATTTTAACCGAGTTGAATATAAAGGAATTAACCTCGATGTACTGGCTGCAGTCGCTGAAAAGATGAACCTGACAGTCATTACCCCGACGGTACTCGTGGAGAGCGGACTTGTTTCCAAGAATGACCGGATCAAGATCCTTGGCCGCGGAGAACTCAAAGCTAAACTTGAGGTCACAGCACACGGCTTTTCTGCAACTGCAAAAAAAGCCATCGAAGAAGTTGGTGGAGTCGCTAATATACTATAAACCTGTTTGAATGAAAAAATTGATTCAGACCCTGCGTAACATCTGGAAGATCGAAGACCTCCGAAAGAGGATTCTTTATACCATCGGTATCATCCTCATCTATCGTCTGGGATCGTATGTGGTGCTCCCCGGAGTTAACCCGAGCATGCTTGCCAACCTGCAAAACCAGACCGAAGGTGGTCTGCTTGGCCTGCTCAACATGTTCTCAGGCGGCGCCTTTTCCAATGCATCTGTATTTGCGCTCGGCATCATGCCTTACATCTCTGCCTCCATCGTGATGCAGCTCCTGGGCATGGCCATCCCGTATTTCCAGAAACTACAGAAAGAAGGTGAAAGCGGACGAAAGAAAATAAACCAGATGACACGGTATCTGACCGTAATCATCCTTATTTTCCAGTCACCTGCCTACATTGCAAACCTTGCATCTCAGCTTCCGGCCGAAGCCATTTATCCGTTCAATGCGAACACAACAATGCACACTGTATTCTCATTCTTCGGCATATCCTCAATTGTTTATCTCACCGCTGGCTCATTGTTCGTAATGTGGCTCGGGGAGCGGATAACCGATAAGGGTATCGGCAATGGTATTTCACTGATCATTATGATTGGTATCATAGCACGCCTTCCGTTTGCCCTCTTTGGAGAGCTTGTATCGAGAATGGAGCAGAAGGGCGGCGGACTTGTTTTCTTCGTAGTGGAAATTGCTTTCCTTGTGCTTGTTATCCTGGTTACAATCCTGCTCGTTCAGGGAACACGTAAGATCCCGGTCCAGTATGCAAAGCGGATTGTCGGAAACAAACAGTACGGTGGCGTACGCCAGTATATTCCTCTAAAGGTGAATGCTGCCGGTGTAATGCCAATCATCTTTGCGCAGGCCATCATGTTCCTGCCACTGACAATTGCCGGTTTTGCAAGCAATGATACACTTTCTGGCTTTGCTCAGGTGTTTACCGATATTAATGGATTCTGGTATAACTTCGTATTCTTTATCCTCATTATGTTCTTTACCTATTTCTATACCGCGATCACTGTGAACCCTACTCAGATGGCGGAGGATATGAAGAAGAACGGTGGATTCATTCCTGGGGTTAAACCCGGAAAGAAGACAGCTGAGTTTATTGATAACGTGATGTCACGTATTACTCTTCCGGGGTCAATATTCCTGGGCTTTGTTGCCATCATGCCTGCTTTGGTTCGCATGGTCGGTATAACCTCACAATTTGCCCAGTTTTACGGCGGCACATCATTGCTGATTCTTGTCGGGGTTGTACTTGATACACTTCAACAGATCGAAAGCCATCTTTTAATGCGGCATTATGACGGGTTGACAAAATCCGGCAGGATCAAGGGTCGTTCATCCTATTCTGTCTCCGGCTAATCAATCATTCGCTACAGGCAAATGGAAATAAGGTCGGCTGAAGAAATAGAGATACTGAGGGAAAACGCGATTATTGTCAGTAAAACACTTGCAGAAGTCGCAAAAAAAATTCAACCCGGTGTTAAGACGATAGCACTGGACAAGATTGCAGAAGAGTTTATCCGGGCAGAAGGGGCGGTACCCGGGTTCAAAGGTTACAGAGGGTTTCCGGCAACCCTGTGCATATCGGTAAACGATGAAGTGGTGCACGGAATACCGGGAGAAAGAGTTCTTATAAATGGTGATATAGTTTCGATCGACTGCGGATGCCAGAAGTATGGCTTTTTCGGCGATTCTGCCTACACTTTTCCTGTCGGAGAGGTTGATGGCGAGGTGCTGAATCTGCTGAAACGAACAAAAGAGTCTTTGTTCAAGGCTGTCGACATGGCAGTAGCCGGACGCAGGGTAGGAGATATCAGCGCTGCGGTTCAGGAATATGTTGAAGCGTACGGTTATTCAGTTGTACGCGAGCTTGTCGGTCACGGAATCGGCAGAGAACTTCACCAAAAACCCGATATTCCAAATTACGGAAGAAAGGGTTCTGGTGCAAAGATGCCAGCGGGATTGACGATTTGCATCGAACCCATGATTAACATGGGAACAAAGAGTGTGGTGCAATCGCAGGATGGGTGGACAATCAGAACTGCCGACCGGATGCCATCTGCTCATTTTGAGTTGACGGTGGCCGTACAGAAAGAGAGGGCAGATGTTCTCTCGACCTTTCGGTATATTGAGGAAGTTTTAGGACCAAGTACAATATAGTATGTCAAAGCAAGCGTCAATACAACAGGATGGCACCGTCATCGAATCTCTCGGAAATGCAATGTTCCGTGTAGAGTTGGAAAACGGGCATGTAATTACAGCCCATATTTCAGGCAAAATGCGCATGCATTATATTAAGATTTTGCCTGGTGATAAAGTCCGGATCGAAATGTCACCGTATGATTTGACAAAAGGTAGGATTACGTTCAGATATCAATAGAATTAAATAAACGTAAAATGAAAGTTAGAGCATCCATCAAGAAACGGTCAGCCGACTGCAAGATCGTTCGCAGAAATGGCAAATTGTATGTCATTAACAAAAAGAACCCGAAGTTCAAACAAAGACAAGGTTAAGATTTTTTAAACAATAAAATTCGATCATTATGGCCAGAATTGCAGGTATTGACTTACCTAAAAACAAGCGTGGTGAAATTGGGCTGACTTATATCTTCGGAATTGGCAGGAGTACTGCGCAGAAGATCCTTGACCTTGCGGGTGTAGACCGTAATAAAAAGGTTCAGGACTGGAATGATGAGGAGCAGAATAAGATTCGTACTGTCATCAACGATAATTATAAGATCGAAGGTGCTTTGCGTTCGGAGGTTCAGATGAACATCAAGCGATTGATGGACATTGGCTGCTACCGCGGAATTCGCCATCGTCTGGGCTTGCCTACACGCGGACAGGGCACCAAAAACAATGCGCGTACCCGTAAAGGCAGAAAAAAGACTGTTGCCAACAAGAAGAAGGCAACCAAGTAATTGAAACGAACGTAGTAATTACATTATATGGCAAAGACTGAAAAAAGTTCAAAGAAGAGGGTTGTTAAGGTTGATGCAATAGGGAAAGCCTATGTCAACGCTTCGTTTAACAATATGATCATCACCCTGACCAATAACAGCGGACAGGTTATCAGCTGGTCGTCGGCCGGTAAGATGGGTTTCAAGGGGTCGAAGAAGAACACTCCTTACGCTGCCCAGATGGCAGCTCAGGATGCCTCGAAGGTCGCTTACGACCTTGGGCTTCGCAAAGTAAAGGTT
>CAYHCQ010000035.1:0-21559 GCA_964355115.1 uncultured Prolixibacteraceae bacterium
GCTGGGTTACCGTGCGGCTTCCCGATGGCGGCCACAGGGATTGCAAACTGAAAGGGCAGTTCAGGATACGCGACATCCGCCATACCAATCCCGTAGCAATTGGAGACAGGGTTGAGGTGGAACTTTCTGATCAGAACAGCCATGGCATGATCACCAAAATTCAGCCGCGTGAGAACTATATTATCCGGAAGGCGACAAAGCTGTCGAAGGTTTCGCATATCATCGCAGCCAACCTCGATCATGCCTACCTCATAGCAACACTCGCCAATCCGAAGATATCAACAGGATTCATCGACCGCTTCCTGGTGACTGCAGAAGGGTATTACATTCCGGCAAGTATCATCTTCAACAAGACCGATATTTACGATGCCGCACTGAACAGCGAGCTTGATGAACTTGAAAAGATATACTCCGGCGCCGGCTACCGCTGTTACCGTGTTTCGGCGCTTACCGGCAGCGGTGTAGGAGTGGTGAGGGAGCTTCTGAAGGGAAAGGTCAGTCTTTTCTCGGGACATTCGGGAGCCGGGAAGTCGGCCCTGATCAGAGCCCTTGACCCCGCCCTGACTCCCAGGGTAGGCAACATCTCGGAGATGCATAAGAAGGGGACGCATACAACCACCTTCGCGGAGATGTATGAACTCAGTGGCGGAGGATTTATCGTAGATACGCCGGGGATCAAGGAGTTCGGTTTGTACGATTTTGAGCGTTCGGAGATTCACCGGTGTTTCCCCGAGATGGACAGGCTCCTTCCCTTTTGCCAGTATGCCAACTGTTCGCATACCCACGAGCCCGGATGCGCCGTTAAGTCGGCCCTCGAATCGGGAGAGGTGAGCAGGTTGCGTTATAATTCCTATATTAGCATCCTCAACGACCCGTCATGATTGCCAGGGAACTCATCACCACTTCGATAACACCGCTGCGGACCTCCGACACCGGTGCGTTTGCACTTGCACAGATGGAGGAGTTCAGGGTTTCTCATCTTCCTATCGTGAACGAAGTTGATTTCCTGGGAATTATTTCCGATACGGATATCCTTGCGTTGAACGATCCTGATGAACCCGTCGGCAATTCGAGGTTGTCGCTTACCGGTGCCTATGTAACAGAAGGCCAGCATATTTTCGAGGCGATGAAGGTGTTCGATTCCCTGAAGTTGTCACTCCTGCCTGTTTTGAGTGACAAGGAGCACTTCCTGGGTGTGATCACGATACCCAACCTTTTGAAAGAGATCACGACTATCATGGGGATAAACAATCCGGGCGGGATCATTGTGCTGGAGATCAATGACAAAGACTATACACTTACAGAGATCGCCCACATCGTTGAATCGAACGATGCCAAGATCCTCAACCTCTACGTCTCATCCTATCCCGACTCCACCAAGCTGGATGTCACCCTGAAGGTAAACCGCATCGACCTGAGTCCCGTGCTTCAGACATTTTTCAGGTACAACTACACTGTGAAGGCCTCCTGGTCGCACGAAGATGCCTACAACGAAGGATTGCACGACCGGTTCGACGCACTGATGAACTATCTGAATATCTGACCGATGGCAGTATCGTTCCTGTCGCGCCCGGGTTCCCTTTTTGCCTTTCTCTGGTTTATCATCATTCCGCTTTTACTCCCGGCCCGCGATTCCGCTGCACTGCCGGCCGACACTTCAACTTTCATTGTTATCGGGAAGATCACCCTGGAGGGGAACCGGCACACCCGTGCTTCGATAATCCTGCGGGAACTGAAGTTCAGGGAGAACGACACCCTCGCCGGAGGAGCTCTTCCCGGATTGCTCAGGACAAGCCGTGAAAACGTATTCAACACCCGGCTATTCAACATTGTGAGCCTCGACTCCGCCATTGTTCCGGGTACCAACAGGGTGGATGTGGCCGTTCATGTGATCGAAAGGTGGTACATCTGGCCCATTCCCTACTTTGAATTTGCCGACCGCAATTTTAATGTCTGGTGGGAGACCAGGGATCTCAGCCGGCTCACATTCGGGGTGGATCTGACATTTTTCAACATGCGCGGCAGGAATGAGACCCTTACATTGCTCATGCATCTCGGCTACGATCAGCTTTACGGGTTTACGTATAAAACTCCTTACATCAACCGGAAACAGACTATCGGAATAGGTTTTGGTGCCGGGGTGGAGCTGAATCATGAAGTGGCAGCGGCGACATATGACAATAAGCCGGTTTACGTGAAGGATCCTTCGGAGTACCTGCGGCAACTGGTTTTTGGCTTTGCAGAGTTGTTCTACCGGCCGGGTTATTATACGCTGCACACCTTCAGGTTTGATTATCAGCAGTATTATTTTGCCGATAAGGTGGCCCATGTTGATGGATTCACCCTTAACAACTCCAACGTTCAGCAGCTTTTTTTTCTCTCCTACCAGTACAAGGACGACCACCGCGATGTTCAGTATTACCCGCTGAAGGGCTACTATTTCGATATCGAACTGGTGCATTGCATCCCCTATGCCGTTGCCCACGATTCATACATTCAGCCCTCCTTCCGGAGATACTGGCAGATATATAACCGTTGGTACTGGGCTTCCGGCATTACCGGGAAGATCTCCTTTACAGATACCCAGCCTTACTACCTGCAGCGCGGACTGGGTTACGGCCGCGATTATGTAAGAGGCTACGAGTATTATGTGGCCGACGGACAACACTTTGCACTGCTGAAGAACAATCTTAAGTTCGCCATCATCCCCGAGCGGGTGATCCGCCTTGGGTTTATCAACACCCCGAAATTCAACACGATTCCGCTGGCCCTTTACATCAATGCCTTTTGCGACCTTGGTTATGTGTACAATTACAGGCACGGTTCGGAGCAGTACCGCCAGGCATACGGGAACACCCTGGAAAACACACTGCTGGTGGGATACGGCGCGGGTCTTGATTTCACAACCTATTATGATTTCGTGATGCGGATGGAGATGTCGGTAAACGGCATGGGTGAACCCGGTTTCTACCTCCACTTTATTGCACCCATATAGGGCTGGCATTCAGGGAAAGAAAAAATAAATTATCTTTGCACCCTTGTTTCAGGAAAAAGTTCCGGCTGTCATGAAAATTGCCCTCTTTGGTAAGAATGTTGATCCTCCTGTTGTCCCTTTTATCCAGCAGCTGGTCGAAAAATTACAGGGAAGCAATGGCGTTACCCTGGTTTATCAGCCCTATTATGAAAACCTGAAGGAAAAAATTCATTTCCTTCATGAACCCGGCCTTTTTTCCACCCAGGCAGAGATAGAAGGCAAAGTTGATTTTCTACTCTCCATCGGAGGCGACGGCACCATTCTCGATGCGGTTTCGATGGTAGGGGATTCGGGAATACCCATTGCGGGGATCAACTTAGGCCGGCTCGGTTTCCTTTCGGGAATACCCAAGGAACTTATCCTCCCGGCCATCGATGCCATCCTCAATAATAATTTTATCATCGAAAAGCGGACCCTGCTTCGCCTGGCCACTCCACAGAATCTTTTCGGCACCCACGATTTTGCCCTGAACGATCTCACCGTTTACAAACCCAACGTGATGTCGATGCTGATGATCAGGACCTGGATTAACGGCGAATTTCTCAACTCCTATTACGCCGACGGGCTGATTGTGGCTACACCGACAGGATCCACGGCCTATTCGTTAAGCTGTACGGGTCCCATCATAACACCCGATTCAGAGAACTTCGTCATCACACCAATTGCCAGCCACAACCTTACCGTGCGCCCGATCGTTGTGCGCGACGATTGTGAGATCAGGATCCGGGTGGAGGGGAAGGCCCGCGAGTTTCTGGTGAGCCTCGACTCGCGCATTGAGACTGTCGACAACAGTGTGGAACTCACCATCAGGAAGGCCGGTTTCAAGATCAACCTGCTCCGCCTGCCCGACAAGTGTTTCTTTCAGACCATACGCGAAAAGCTGAACTGGGGACTCGACAACCGGAGCTGAGATAAAAAAACTTCCCAAAATCATCAGGATATCAAATAAAAAAGCGATTTGAGCGTTTAAAAGTGTTGTTGAAAAGCACCATCGAAATACAATCAGGTAACTGCATGCCATTGAAGCATTCAAGAAGACCTCTTTTCGTCCTTGTCCTCCTTTGTTCCCTCACCACGGCCAGTGCCCAGGAGATGGAGTTCGGGCTGATGGGCGGCGGAGCCTATTACCTTGGCGACCTTAATCCCGGGAAGCACTTTTTGTCGAGCCAGGTTGCCTACGGAGCATTGGTTCGTTACAATTTCGACACACGCTGGTCGGTAAAGCTCAGCGGCATGCGGAGCAAGGTGCAGGGAAATTCCGCTGCCACCACATTTCTGCCCGACCGCGACCTCAGTTTCGAAAGTCCTTTGACCGACATCTCGGCCGTCGCGGAATTTAATTTCCTGCCCTATTTTACAGGCAGTAAAAGGAATGCAATATCGCCGTATATTTACGCAGGATTTTCCGTGTTCTTTTTTGAACCGGCTTCAGGGGGTGTTTCTCTCCGCAGCCTGGGCACAGAAGGGCAGAATGAAGGCTACCTGGGAAGAACACCCTATTCGAAACTGAGTTTTGCGATACCATTCGGGCTGGGTGCGAAGATCAGCCTGGCGCGCAGGTTCGGCATACAGGTTTACTGGGAGATGCATAAGACCTTTACCGATTACCTGGATGATGTAAGCACGACCTACTATCTTGACGGGGCGGCAATCGCACCGAAGGACATAGAAGGGCTGATGTCGGACCCGACCCGGAACCACGATCCGGGAATGCAGCGGGGCAATTCACAGAACCAGGACTGGTACTCTTTTTTCGGGGTATCGTTAATATACAAGTTCAATTTGACCGGAAAAAAACGCTGCCGGGATCTGAATCACTAGAAAACCGGGAACGATCAGGATGGATTTAAGGGACCAGATAGACAGAAATAAACTTCCGCTTCATGTTGCCGTGATCATGGATGGCAATGGCCGCTGGGCCAGGAAGCGGGGATTTGTGCGTACCCTGGGACATGAGAAGGGGGTTGATGCCGTGCGAAATACGGTGGAAGCCGCCGCAGAACTTGGCATCCGGTACCTTACGATGTATGCCTTTTCGACCGAGAACTGGAAGCGCCCCAAGTATGAGATCGATGCACTGATGCGCATCCTTGTAAATTCGCTGAATGGAGAGATGAAAACGCTGATGGACAACAACATCCAGCTTACGGCCATCGGCGATCTGAAAAGCCTGCCCGCAAAGAGTTACCGGGAGCTTATGAAGACCATCGGGGAGACCTCCGGAAATACCGGGCTCACGCTTCTGCTTGCGCTGAGTTACAGCGCACGTTGGGAGCTTCTTGAAGCGACGCGGGCCATTGCCGGCATGGTGGAGAAGGGTGAAATTAAGCCGGAAGACATCTCTCTCGACACGATTATTGCGAACCTTGCCACCAGTAAAATACCCGATCCCGAATTGCTTATCCGCACCAGCGGCGAATACAGGATCAGTAACTTTCTGCTCTGGCAGATCGCCTACTCGGAGCTCTACTTTACCAACACCCTGTGGCCGGATTTCGGGAAGGATGATTTTTACAAGGCCATTATCGATTTCCAGAACAGGGAACGCAGGTTTGGGCTTACAAGTGAACAAATCAATGAATTGGAACGCAAAATACGCAAATAGACTACCCGGATGAGACTTTGTCACCTGATATACCTGCTCTTTTTCTCTCTGCTTATCTCCCCGCAACTGCATGCCCAGATTACCATAGGTGGCAGCGACATTGTTGATTACAATATCCCGAAAGATTATTACCTGGGCGGTGTCACAGTAAGTGGCGTAAAATACCTCGACGGAAATGTTCTTGTCATGCTTTCCGGCCTGACGGTGGGGGAGAAGATCAAAGTTCCGGGCGACAAGATCTCCAGGGCTGTCCGCAAATTATGGGAACAGGGCCTTTTTGAGGAGGTGGATATCTCAGTCTCCAGGATTGTCGACGACCAGATCTTTCTCGACATCCGGATGAAAGAGCGGCCCAGGCTATCCAAGTTCCAGTTCAATGGCATAAAGAAATCCGATGCCGATGATATCCGCGAGAAGATCCGCCTGGTGAAAGGCGATTATGTGACCGACAACCTGATTCTGAAAACGAAGAACATCATTGCCGATTTCTACCACGCCAAAGGGTTTCTTAACGCCCGGGTCGATATTGTGCAACGGAAAGATACCACGGCCGCCAATGAGGTGACACTGATCATCAACATCGATAAAAATGAAAAGGTAAAAGTTTTTGATATTGTTCTTCACGGGAATATGGCAATTTCGCAGGAGTTGCTTACGTCAACATTCAAGAAGACAAAAGAGAAGAGTGTATTCAATCCTTTGAATGACTTCGAAGAGACGGTGGCTCAGTCGACGGTTGCCGTGGTTCAGACAGATGTTGTGGAGGTCGCCAACATCATGGCAAAACAGGCCACCGACAATGTGAGGATCCGCATCTTTAAATCTTCGAAGTTTATTGATGAAGATTACCAGGAGGACAAGCTGAACCTGATTGCTAAATACAATTCACTCGGCTACCGCGACGCCCGGATCATCAAGGATTCCATTTCGAAGAATGAGGACAACACAATCAATATCGATATCTGGATCGAAGAGGGGCCCAAGTATTACATCCGCACAATCACCTGGGTTGGAAATACGAAATACAGCTCCAACTACCTCGACAGGATCATAAAAATACGAAAAGGCGATGTATATGACCAGGCTTCACTGGAGCAGTCCCTTACCTATAACCCCAATGGTACCGACATCCGGTCTCTGTATATGGACGATGGCTACCTTTTTTTCGATGTGATCCCCGTTGAAACCCGCGTTGAGAACGACTCCATCGATCTTGAGATCAGGATGCATGAAGGGAAACAGGCCATCATCAGCAAGGTGGGTGTAAAGGGGAACACCAAAACCAACGACCACGTTGCCCTTCGGGAGGTTCAAACCCGTCCGGGCCAGTTGTTCAGCCGCGACAGGCTCATCCGTTCGCAACGGCAGCTTGCCCAGCTAAAATATTTCGATGCCGAGAAACTGGCGCCCAATGTGAATCCCAATGCTGAAGACGGAACTGTTGATATCGGATACGATGTTACGGAAACCTCCGCCGACCAGATCGAACTCTCGGGCGGTTGGGGGTACGGACGAATAATCGGAACCCTCGGACTCTCATTCAACAACTTTTCGCTGCGTAACCTGATCAACCTGAAAGCCTGGAAACCGATTCCTTCCGGCGATGGGCAGAAACTTAGTCTTCGGTTCCAGACTTATGGGGCGGGCTACTTCAGTTATAGTTTCTCCTTTACCGAGCCCTGGCTTGGAGGCAGAAAGCCACTGGCGCTCAGTCTCTCCTATTTCCATTCGAGGTATACCAACGGACTTGCCAAAAACGATCCAAACTACGGATACTTCAAGATCGACGGCATCTCGGTCGGCCTCGGCACCCAGCTTCGCTGGCCCGACGACTACTTCAGTCTGATGCAGAGCATAAATTACAACCGGTACAACACCAAGAATTACTCCCAGATATTTGCTTTCGGCGGTGGCAATGGTATTTATAACGCGTTAAGTTACAGCATTGAACTGGCGAGAAGCTCGGTAGATGCGCCCATTTTTGCAAAATCCGGATCACAGTTTGCGATCAGCCTTGAACTTACACCACCCTATTCCAAGTTCCAGGGACATCCCGATTACGGCTCAATGGATATCAATGAGCGATACCAGATGGTTGAGTACTACAAGATCAAATTCAAAAGCTCGTGGTATATCAATCTCATTGAGAAACTGGTACTTACTCCCCGTGTACAGTTTGGTTACCTGGGAACCTATACCCCCTCGCTCGGAGTAACGCCGTTTGAGCGTTTCTATCTCGGGGGCGACGGTCTTACCGGCTACAACAACATGGATGGCCGCGAGCTCATCGGCATGCGCGGGTACATCAACAACTCGCTTACTCCGGGATATCCGTCAACACTCGGCGGTACCGTTTACACAAAATATACCTTTGAATTGCGCTATCCGGTTTCGCTGAACCCCAATGCAACCATCTTTGCGCTAACATTTCTTGAAGCAGGCAACGACTGGCTGATGTGGGACAATTTCAACCCCTTCAATGTTTACCGTTCGGTCGGCTTCGGGGTTCGTGTGTTCCTTCCGATGTTCGGTTTGCTGGGGCTCGACTGGGGATACGGACTCGATGACGTTCCCGGCGCTCCCGGGGCCAGCGGAGGACAGTTCCACTTCTCGATCAATTCATCGATTGATTAAGAGATGTGCTGATGTGCTGATGTGCTGATGTGCTGATTTTGTTACTCTGTTAATCTGTGACTTTAAAACCAATTAAAACCCAATAAAAATGAAAAAGCTGATTACGACAATATTGGCGGTTGTTTTCTCAGTTGCCATGATACAGGCGCAGAAGTTCGCATATGTGGATACGCAGTACATCCTTGACAATATTCCGGAGTTTGCCGAGGCACAGGCTCAGCTGGATGAGATCTCGGCGACATGGCAGAAGGAGATCGAGGCGAAGTTCAGCGAGGTGGACAAGATGTACAAGGACTACCAGGTTCAGTCGGTACTGCTTCCTGAAGACATGAAGAAGAAGAAGGAGCTGGAGATCACCGACAAGGAGAAGGAGGCCAAGGCGCTGCAGCGCACCCGGTTCGGCAAGGATGGCGACCTGTTCAAGAAGCGCCAGGAACTCGTGAAGCCGATCCAGGAGAAGATATACAATGCCATTCAGGATATTGCCACCAACAACAACTATGCGATCATCTTCGACAAGGGTGGTAGTCTGACGATGATGTATGCCAATCCCAAGTACGACATCAGCGATGATGTTCTCGACCAGCTCGGAGCCAGCCTGAGCGGCCGTAAAAAAGGAAAAAATGATGCAGCTGCCCCCGGAGGCGGTGGAACAGGTGGAGGAGGAGCAACCTCTGACCCTAAAAGCGGGAAGAAATAGCATGATCCCTTATCCTTGAGATTTAAAAAATTTTCTTACTTTTGTACCCTTAAATCGAATTATAAACCATTTAATCAGTGAAAATGAAAAAATTAGCAAAGTTTATCGCCGTTGTTGCTTTACTTATCAGTTGCTCTTTTGCCGCACAGGCGCAAACTGCCCCCAAGGTCGGATATATTGATTTCAATGTTCTGCTGGCAGCCATGCCAGGGATTGATTCAGTAAAGATCAAATTACAGAAATATCAGCAGACCCTCAGCGACCAGATGGACGCTATGAAGGCCGAGTTTGAGAACAAGTACCTCGAGTACCAGAACACCGCATCCGGTCTCAGCGACCTGATCAAGCAGACGAAGGAGAAAGAACTTTCGGATCTCCAGGGTCGTATCGATGCTTTCCAGCAGAAAGCCAACCAGGATCTGCAGGCAAAACAGCAGGAGCTTGTCGCCCCTTTCATCGAAAAGGCCAAGGCCGCGGTTAAAGAGGTTGCCAAAGAGGGCAAGTACACGTACGTGCTCAACGCCATCGAAGATGTGGTTCTCTATAAGGAAGAATCGGATGATATCATGCCGCTGGTTAAGAAAAAACTGGGCATTCAGTAATCAAAGGCTTGATTGCATTGAAAAGAGAGTGTCTCCAAAGGGCGCTCTTTTTTTTTGCTCTCAAAACATTTTACGGAAAAAGATTATAAATATCTTTTCGATGGGCGATTATGACAAATCTTACAGTTGACTTGTCAATAAGTTCAAAACCAACACGATAATCGCCAATTCTTATTCGATAATAGAATAAAAATCCAGTTAGTTTTTTAATGTTTGGCAATTCAGCTAAGGAGGGAGAATTTTCAATCTGAATTATAATTCGTTTAAGTCGTTGAAAAATGTAAGGATTATGAATACGCCTTAAAGACTTTTCGAAAGACTTATCGAATTCAATATTCATTTTTCATTCAATTTTTTCATAATGGAATCGCGACTGACAGTTTCACCAGTTTTTGATCGATCCATTAGAAGGCCCAAAGCAAGGTCTTCATAAAGATCCTCATTTATACTTAGGACATCAGCTCCAAGCTTCTTTGCGAGCTCTTTGAGAATCTTAGTGTTTTGATCGTCAGCCTTGATTATTATGGCGCTCATACTCTGTTTTTTACAAAGATAAGGAAAATTTTGGATTGTCCAACGCTCCGAGTAGGGGGACCGTAGTTAACCATTTTTCTCTTTTCTCTTTTCATTTTTCACTGGCAACTTTTCACTATTCTTTGTTCACGCAATCACGTAACCACGTCACCACATCACCACCTCACCACTTCACTGTGATTAAGATTTTAGTTTGCGCATTCTAAACAATAATTATCGAAATCGAATCTATCTTATTTTCACTATCTTATAACTGTTTGATGATCGGATATTCCTGCAGTTCAGGGTGTAAACACCGGGCGAGTAATCCGACATATCTATCTGCAACCTGTGCACTCCCAGTGCGTACATTTTTTCGGGGAGTGTTATAATGAGCATGCCCTGAACATTAAATAATTGAAAGGCTACACTCTGTGCCTCCTTTAATTCGAACTGTACATTCAGGGTTGATGCTGCGGGATTGGGATAGACCTTCAGATTCAACCCATCTCCCTTATGTCTGCCATCCTCGATCCCTGTATAATAGTGGTAAGGCGCATCGAACAGGGCGACACCATTTCCATTGCTTCTTCGGCCAATCCATGCATTGGCGCCGGTATGCTTATCCGGATCCAGTTTTACTTTTGGCCACGGGGCTTTCATATCGCCATTATCGTTGTACCCGGGTGAGAGCACATTCCATGAATCGGGATTGTTCATGGTGAAGTTTTTCGTGAGGAATGGCAGCTTCTGACTGGTCGAGTCAAAGTAGGTCATCATGAAGGTGGAATCGAAAGGGTTGAAACCGATGTCGGGCTGAAGTTTATTATGTGTCGTCAGATCCGGGTTGAAATTGTAAAACTGAGCTGTTGTTGCCGCCTTTCTGTTGAAAAATCCTGTGATATCCGACTTGTCCAGCGCAGGGTTGTGTTTTTCGCAAACGATAACCTGGGTGATGTTTCCGCTGTCGTTGTCGGCATTGCTGAACTGGCAGGCGATCGCGGGATTTCTCAACATATTTGCCGTACCCGGGGTAGCACTATCCAGTGAAACCGGACTTGTAAAGAGGCTGTTGAAATTGGGCTCGGTGTGAGCAGTGTATATATGGCCGGAATTGGAAGCGGCATCTGCCTGCTCCTCCCACGCGGCAAAATACCTTCCTGATGGATATGAGGCGCTTCGGCCGTAAGCCAGGGCGACCTTATGAAAATAGTTGTCTGAACCTGCAATTCGTTGACGGTTGTCAAATGACACACCTCCATTACTCGAAGAACAGAAAATGATGGAATCATAAATATTCTTCTTTGAATAAATAACTGCAATGCTGCCGGGGGTCGAACCGGAAGCCGGGTAGAGAGCATCACTGGCAAGGGCTATATCCCTGACTTTCCTTGAATCATCCTGTAAAAGTTCATCTCCTTCCCATTGTCCCGTGTTCAGGTCGTACTTTGATACTGTAGCAACACTGTTATGCGTTAAGGAATCACTACCAAGTATGCCTAAGAAAAGTTTGATGGTTTCAACTGTTGTGCCTGTTGCAACAATGTCAATCTTGGGATAACGAAGATTATTTAATCCTGGACTCTCATCAAAAAGAACAGACCAGGTTTCGCCATTATCGGTCGATTTTAGTAACGAAATCCATGGCTTATTGTCAATAACGTAGGGGTAAACAGCAAACAGCCAACCATTAAAAGCCGAGCATACTGCAACAGGCCCCTGGTTCACCTCAGGTTTGTCGTGGATTATTATATCATCGGCAAAAGTGGGTGAATAAATAGGGGAATTACTTTGAAAAGGATCCCTTATGAAGTCTTGAGCGATCAGGCTGTCAGCAATAAGAAATATCCAAAGGAACACCAGGCAAGATAATAGTCGTGGCATAGATAGCTTGGTATTTGTATCAGTTTAAAAATTCGGTTGTTGATGCGACAAATATAAGCAGTGTTTGATTATTTCGACTATTTTTGATATCCCAAATCATTTCCCGCTTATGAAAACCCAACTCAACCGACGAAATTTTATCCGAACCGTTGCTGCCGCAGGATTATCTGTTGCAGTGAGTGACGAACTGCTGGCTGCCGGCGACTTTGGCAGGTCGCCCAAACCCTATCAGCCGATACCTGCCGGAAGTCCGATGGAAAAGGTAAGGATTGGCTATATCGGTGTTGGCGGCATGGGAACCGCGCATGTCGAAAACCTTCTCAAGATCAAAGGGGCAGAAATTGTGGCTGTGTGCGATATTGTTGAAGATCGTGTGAAACGTGCGCAGGAGATGGTTGAAAAGGCCGGGTTTAAAAAGCCGGAGGGTTATTCGGCCGGAGAACTGGACTGGAAACGGTTGTGTATGCGCGACGATGTCGATCTGGTTTACACGGCAACCCCCTGGCAATGGCATGTTCCAATCTGCCTGGAGGCGATGAAGAACGGCAAACATGTGGCCACCGAAGTGCCGGCTGCTCTCACGCTCGACGACTGCTGGGAACTGGTGGAAACCTCTGAAAAGACCGGCCGCCACTGCATCATGATGGAGAACTGCAACTACGACAAGGTGGAGATGATGATACTGAACATGGTCAAGAAGGGGATGTTCGGGGAACTGCTCCATGCCGAATGCGGATACCTTCACGACCTTCGTCCGGTTAAACACGACATGGAGGGTGAAGGAGTTTGGCGTCGTGCCTTTTCGCGCACCATGAATGGCGACCTCTACCCGACACACGGACTGGGCCCCATAATGCAATGCATGGATATCAACCGGGGCAACTATTTCGACTACCTTGTCTCGTTCGGGACAAAGAGCCGGGGACTGCACGAATATGCCGTTAAGGAGTTCGGGGCAGAAAGCCCGCAGGCGCAGGAAAAATACACGCTCAGTGATGTAGTCACCACCGTGATCAAGACGAAGAACGGGGAGACCATCGTGGTGACCCACGACACCAGTTCTCCGCGGCCCTACAGCCGGAACATCCTGGTGCAGGGAACCAAAGGCATTGTAAGGAAGTATCCCGATCCCAGAATATATATTGAAGGGGTAAGCAAGACCGACGACAAGTGGGAGCCGGTGACAGAATACATGAAGCAATACGAACACCCCCTGTGGATTGACCTGGAAGCTGCAAGCAAAGGGGCCGGCCATGGCGGCATGGACTTTATTGAGGATTACCGCCTGGTGAATGCGCTGCTGAAAGGGGTTGAACCCGATATGGATGTTTACGATGCCGCGGTGATGAGCGCCCTTGTGGAACTTACCGGCAAATCGATTGCCCGGGAGGGCGAAGCCATGAAATTTCCTGATTTCACAAAAGGCATGTGGAAAACACCGCGCGAACTGCAGGTTATGAAGAGTATCTGAGGAGGACCGGACGATGAATAGACTTCTTTCCCTGGTAATCTTTCTGGTCATCATCCTCTTCCTCACGGGTACTTCATCCGGACAGCGGGGCACCGTCCATCATGTAACCCCGCACAACCGCACAAAGGTACTTACCGACCCGACGAAAGGCTGGAACAGTTACAGGAAATGGGCGGTTTTTCCCACCTCTCCCGAGGCGGTCAGGAAGATTGTGCTGGCCATCACCTACCAGTGTCCCGACAGCATGCATTGCGGTGAGTGGGATTATGTTGACGCGGTTTACCTGACACGCTGCGGCGGGGTGAATGGACAGGAAAAACGGATTGAACTCGCCCGCATGATCTCACCTTATGGATGGAGGTTTGGCTCTTCCTGGAAGTTTACCTGGCATACCGATGTGACGGATTTCGCCTTATTAATGCACGATTCATGCGAAGTGGAATTTTACCATTCGGGATACGAGAGCAATACCGACCGCGGATGGCTGGTTACGCTTGATTTTGCAGTGACAGAAGGGAAACCGGTAATGGAATGCCTCGGCATGGATACCCTCTGGACGGGCAATTTCCCTTATGGTGACAGCCTTCGTCCGATAGCAGGCTGGCTGCAGCCCCGCTCATTGAATTCAGGGCCGAAAGCAGGAATTTTGCGCATGCGGATCCTTCAAACCGGGCACGGGATGGATGAGCAGGAGAACTGTGCCGAATTCTGCAGCAAATGGAGGAGGGTATATCTTGATGATCAACTGGCCAGCGAACGCATGATTTGGCGGAAATGCGGGGAAAATCCGCTTTATCCCCAGGCCGGGACCTGGATTTTCAACCGGGCCAACTGGTGTCCGGGGGCCGTTGTTTATCCCGATGTTGTTGATTTCCTGGTTAAGCCGAACAGTGAACATATTGCCAGGCTGGAGATGCAGTCCTACATATGTTCCAAAAAACCTACCGCAGCCTATAACATCAGCACCTGCCTTTTCCGGTATAAGGCGCCCTGGGCAAAGAACGACGTTGCGCTTGGGGAGATTATAACGCCCGGGATTGACGACGAATATTCAAGGTCGAACCCCGCCTGTGCCAATCCCCGCATCATCGTTCAAAACAACGGGAGGGAGCCCCTGAAATCACTTTATATTGTTTATGCTGCTGGTGATGAGCAACTTCAGGATTACAACTGGAAAGGGGTTCTTGCGCCTCTTCAGTCCATGGAGATCACCCTTCCCGGGTTGATCAGCCGGATAGAGGGCATCCAAAAATTCAAGGTTGAACTCGCCAGTCCGAACGGACTTAAGGATGAATACCCTTACGATAACAGTCTGGCCTTTGATATAGTGCTGCCTCCTGTTTACGGATCCTCGTTTATTGTTGCCTTCCGGTCAAACCATGATTCGACCCACACCTCTTGCCGGGTGACAGCTGCAGGGGGCGAAGTGGTGTGGGAACGACGGCAGGGCGAGATCCGCGCCAACACGCTCTACCAGGATACCCTGCACCTCCAGCCCGGGTGTTACCAGCTATCGGTATCCGACACGGCTGGCGACGGCCTCGATTTCTGGTTTAATCCCGAAGGCGGTTACGGCTACATACGCCTGCTCGATATACAGGGGAGGCTGATAAAATCGTTTGGTTCCGATTTCGGGAGTTCGGTGAACTTCTGGTTTACGGTGGCCGGCGGCGCAGATTCCCCCGTTGCCGTAAACGAATTACCCATCGTAAATGCATTTCCCGTGAGAAACCCGGGGAAGTTCCAACTGGAGGTTTTCTTTAATGAACCCAGGAATGTAGGTGTTAAAATTGTCAATGCCGACAGTACGAAGACCGTGTTTGAGCGCTATTATCCTGCCCTGAAATCAGAATTCCTGCCTGTTGATATTTCGGCCGAGCCCGACGGGTATTATTATATCCGGGTAACTGCTGATGATCGCACCACCCGGAGGAAGATCAAGGTGAAACACCAGGACTAGGTTCATTTGCCAAAAGTAAAAACAGTTTCCATGAAAAAATTGACCGCCATTCTCTCCCTTATCCTCATTTCCCAGGTGTTTCTGATGATCCCGGCTTCGGCTCAGCGCAAGGCGGCTGATATGGCAGCCGAGATCATTACCCCGGTTTTGATGCAGGAGTATGTAGATTTCCTGGCCAGCGACTCCCTGAAGGGGCGGAATACGCCAAGCCCGGGGCTGGATACCGCTGCGGCATACATTGTTCGGCAGTTTCAATCGTTTGGACTGAAACCGCTTAACGGTTCTTTTTACCAGGATCTGGACTTCTGTTATATAAACCTGGGCAGTGAGCAGGAACTCCAGGTATCGGGGGGTGGCATGGTTAAAAGTTTTACCCTGAAGAACGATTTTGTTCCCTACGACATGACAGCAAGCAAAGTGGCCCAGGCGGAGGTTGTTTTTGCCGGCTACGGGATCTCGGCGCCGCGGTTCGGGTACGACGATTACCTGGGGATTGATGTGAAGGGCAAGATCGTTCTCATTCTCAGGCAGGAGCCGGGGCAGACCGATTCGACACGCAGGGAGTTTGCAGGTTTGGAGATGTCGGAATACTCGGGATTGAGCGGAAAACTTACAAGAGCCATTGAAAAGGGGGCTGTAGGGATGATGGTCGTATCCGGTCCACTTAACTATACATCGATGCGTCCGCGGGGTTATCCGTGGCCCACCCTGTCAAAGACCCTGCCCCGTGATGTGCTGCCGATGCGCCGCTGCACTCAGGACACAACCAAAATTCCGGTTGTGCATGTTGGCGAAGCCGTCGTCACTGAATTGTTCGGTAGCGTTGATTCGCTGCGCCAGATCCAGGAGCGGATCGAGAAAACGATGAAACCATTCTCCTTTCTGCTTGCCGGCCGAAAGGTGAAACTTTCGGTCACCCTTACCTTTGTCCCGCTGGGCGGCAGGAACGTGATCGGGTTGCTGGAGGGGAGCGATCAGAAACTGAACAAAGAGGCGCTGGTGATCGGGGCTCATTACGACCATGTCGGTTTCATTGAAAAGGCGAAGGCCGACACCGATTTTATTTACAACGGCGCCGACGATAATGCCTCGGGCACCAGCGGTGTTCTGGCGCTTGCCAAAGCCTTTACCTCCATGCCCGGAACACCACGGCGCAGCGTCCTCTTTATGGCCTTTGCCGGGGAGGAGAAGGGGCTGCTTGGTTCGGCTACCTACGTTGGGAACCCTGGCTGGCCGCTCAAACAAACCGTTGCCATGCTTAACCTCGACATGATCAGCTACAACCATCCCGATACACTGGAGATCGTTGGAGCCAGACAGAATCCCGACCTCGTGAAGATCATCAGGAAACAGAATAAAAAGGTTGGGTTTAAACTCGACGAAAGCAAGAGCAAACGGATGGGCGGCGGAAGCGACCACTACAATTTTTACCGGAGAGGTATTCCTGCAGTGTTCTTTTTTACAGGACTTCACAAGGATTACCACCAGGTTGGCGACAACCCCGACCGCATCAATGCATCAAAGGCCGCGCGGGTTGCACGGCTGGCATTTCTGACCGCCTGGTATATTGCAAATGACAAACACCATTACAGGCTGATAAAGCCGACATATGAGAATGAAGATTAAACCAAATAATACGTAACCAAACCATCATGAAAACAACAATGAAAGTTCTTGCCGTAATGGCAATTTTCTTCATGGCTTCCTTAACGGCCACGGCACAGGAAAAAATTGTGCTCCAGTACAAATACAAAGCCGGGAACAACTACCGGTATAAAAACCTTTCGGTGTACGACATGGTGCAGGAGATGAACGGCCAGGAGATGAAAATGTCGGGGACCAATTCGAGCCAGGTGAAAATGGAGGTTACCTCCGTATCTGCTGATGGGGACATGACCAGCATCAATGTTTATGAAGAGATGAAAACGGTAATGAAAAACTCCATGATGGACACAACCATGGAGATGAAGGAGATGATCGGTAAGCGTGGCAGGGTGATATTCAGTAAGCTTGGACTCGAGATAAAGAAGGAGGTGATCGACACGATTAAGCTGCAGGGGATGTCGGGCGGTGCAAATACACTGCTCACCGTCGGGTTGATGCGTTTTCCCGATCATGCCGTTGCCCAGGGAGAGAAGTGGGAGATCAGTCACAACGATACGACAAAGATCGGCGACGGGTATACGGCGACAAGCTACCATAACGAATACACGCTTGCGGGTACCGAGCTGAAAAACAACAGGGAGTGTCTGAAATTTTCATTCGTTTCAAAATCGGAAACCACCGGCAAGCTGACCCAGATGGGGATGGAGATATTTGTCGAGGGAACCGGCGATACGATCGGATCGGTGTGGGTCGACAGTAAAGAGGCGATTCTGGTATGCAAGGAGAGCATCTCGAACCAGGATATGACCTATGCCATGACCGGACAGATGAAGATGTCGATCCCGTCGACTCAGAAGATCACCTCAACCTATACCCTGGTCGAATGAAACCAAGATTTTCAATTCTTGTTGCGCTCTGTACAATTGCATCTTTATCCACACTTTTCGCACAGAACAAAACGGTTGATGGCATAACTGCAGAAGAGTACTCCAGGCGCCGGCAATCGCTGATACAGATGCTTGACACCGGATCGGTTTTCGTTATCCGGGCGCCTGAGGCAGAAGGCGAGTACGAAGTGATGAATTACAGGCAGGATCTGGATTTTCTATACCTCACCGGGGTGAATTCACCGGGTTATACGCTCCTTATCGTTCCCCGGGGCTTCGATTTTGACGGCAGAACGATGACTTCGTTGCTTTTTGCACCCGCTTACCTTCTTACGGGCCCCGACAGATTTTCCGGTTCGGTGGTTCCCCATCATCTTTTCAGAGGTGATGCTGATAGCGTGATCGGAGATGGTGCCTTCCGCAAGTACTTCCTGTCATCGATGGAAGGAACGAAAAGATTGTATTATTCGGCTCCGGGGTTGACCTTTGTACATGACTGGCTCAACGACAAGCCCTATTTCATCGAGAAGGAGGTGAACAAGAGCCTGAAGGCGCGCAACCCAGGATTGAAGATAGGCAAAACATCTGGCCTTGTCGCCCGTTTGCGGGTGATAAAGTCTCCCGGGGAAATTGAGCTGATGAGGATGTCGGTTAATATAACCGGTAACGGTATTGATGCTGCCATGAAGGCCTGCAAGCCGGGCATCTGGGAGTATGAGCTGAGGGCCGGTATCGAATTTGAAATGATGAAGCAGGGCGCCGAACGGACCTCTTTCCGCAGTATCGTTGGAGCGGGCAGGAATAGTCTGAGCCCGCACTACATGGACAACAACTGCCAGGCTCTCGATGGACAGGTTGTGGTAATGGATGTGGGGGCCGAATACCATGGTTATGCTGCCGACATCACCCGGACGATCCCCGTTTCGGGGAAATTTTCGAAGGAGCAGGCGGAGATCTATTCAGCGGTGCTGAAAGTACAGGAGGAGCTTATCGGCATGATACAACCGGGGATCACCATGGGCAGCATCGATCGCAAAGCAGCGGAGCTCATTGCTGCTGCAGGGTTTAAAAAGTACAATATCCATGGAGTCACCCATCCCGTTGGTCTCGATGTTCATGATGTTTTCGCCGATGATACGCTGAGAGCCGGGATGGTCATCACCATCGAGCCGGGGATCTACATCCCCGAAGGCGACACTTTACTTCCCGCAGCTTACCGTGCGGTTGGCGTTCGCATCGAGGACGACGTGCTGGTTACCGCGAACGGTTATGATCTGCTGTCGAAAGAGATCCCGAAGACCATAGCCGATATTGAACGACGGATGAAATAACTGTAGTATCCTGTCGTGTTGGCTGGAAAATATCTTTCAGAAGGTATTGAACTGAAGAAAGTGGTAACCCCAGGGAAGAAGGTTTACATATAGGCCGGAATCGAGCAGTTCATCACCATTCCGGTCGAAAGCCTCACCCGACAACGGGTCGGCAAGACGCCAGGATTGTCCGCGGAGATCGTCCCAGTGCAACCTGATCCTGCCCTGCGAACTCTCGTCCGAATAATTCACCACAACCAGGAGCCGGTTTGTGTCATCTTCGCGGCTCCAGCAGAGGATGTTCGAAAAACTGCTGTTATCGGGCCATCCGGCAGCCTCCAGAAGGCGCCAGGTGCCTTCATGAAACAGCGGGGCGGCGGCCTCCGCGAGCAGCTTCCGGTAAAATCCCTGCATATTCTCATCCGGGGGCTCGTTTGGCCGGCGGCGGAGAAATACCGGGAGCTTGACCTTTCGTCCTTCAAACTGACCTTCATGAAATATTTTAGCGCCGGGAAGGGTAGCGATGGTCACCGCAAGGGCCCGCTCTTTTTCGGGCGTGAACAGCGCTGCAGCCCTGGGTTCATCATGGTTTTCGATGAATCTCACCAGTTTTTCCTGGAATCCGGTTTCTGCAGTCAGGTGGAGCCTTACTCCTGTGGCATCGCCGTGTTCCATCCGGTCGTAAAGCCGTTTGTCATAGCAGTAGTCGAAACCCTGTTGCTGCAGCGTCCACTCCATCTCCCAGTAGGCCTCAGCCAGGAAAATAAAGCCGGGGTGTGCCCTCTTCACGGCAGGGATCAGCTCTTCCCAGAACTCTCCCTCAGGAACTGATCCTGCCCGTTTGCCCCAGGTGCGGTCAACGATGTGGTTCACCATCAGCATCGCCATGTCGCACCTTACCCCGTCGCACTGGGCGGCGATCCCGGCAACTGTTTCGATCACTGCCTCTCGCAGGGCGGGGTTGAACGCGTTCACCTGGAGCACATCCTGCCAGGCGGGATAGAAAGGGTCTTTCCCGCAGGCAAAAATAGTCCCTCCGATCTGCACAAAAGTGATGGGATCATCACGCAGATCCTCCTTGTTGCCCTGGATGAAGTAATCGGGGCACTCTTTAACCCACGGGTGGTCGTGGGCCAGGTGATTCGGCACAAAGTCGAGGATCAGCGTTATATTTCGCAAGGCCAGCTGTTTTCGTGCCTCTGCAAGTCCGGCGGGACCGCCGAGAAATTCATCGGCAACATAACGCCTTACACAATAGGGTGAACCCACGTTGTCGGCAAAGGTGAAATCGGGCAGTGCACGGCGGAAGTCGGCGAGGTTGCCGGCTTGCTGGTTCGAGATGGCGATGCCTGCCGGACTTCGTTCCCACACGCCCATCAGCCAGACTGCATCGGTTTTCAGGGCAGCCAGAAGATCCCAGGTTGTGGCCGGGACATTTGCCAGGGTCACCTGTTCCCCTGCTTCAGCCGATAACTCCCCGAGCCATACCCGGGTGTTGATTTCGTAAATGGTGGGATTATTTTTCCAAGGATTCATGACACCTGGTTTTGGAAAGTCAGGGCACCCGGTGCCCCGGCTTCATTAAGCGTTCCATACTTTCAGGTGCGACTCAATGAAATCGACAACCTGCTGATGTTCGTTCTTCCCATTTCCGGTTACCGTTATGGGTTCGCCAAATGCGATGTGAATGGGCTTATCGCGGTGGATCGGGCCGAGGTATTTCGAAACCCTGCCGTGCCCCCAGAAGTCGGTCTTGATGGCCACCGGGATCACCTGTACCCCTGCCCTGAAAGCCAGTTTGGTGCCAAGGGAGTTGAATTCGGAAGAACGGAACTCCACCCTTCGCGTACTTTGCGGGAAGATGACGATCGACATCCCCTGGCTGAGCAACTCCATCCCTTTGTTCATCACCATCTGGAAATCTTCCCTGGGATTTGAACGGCTAAGCACGATGGGATTCCGTGAACGCATCACATCCCTGAAGGCCCAATGGTGCACAAGCGCATCTTTTACAACGAATGTAATGTCTTTCAGCGGCTGGATGATACCCGGGAAGATCATCGTCTCGAGGGTGCTCATGTGGTTGCTCAGGAAAATTACCGGTGCTTTGCATTTCCGGATGTTGTCGAGACCGGTGATGTGAGCCCGCCCGCCGCAGCGTTCAACAATTGTGAAGATGTCGTGGGAGGAATCAACCCAGAATTGTGTATCGTACAACCCTTTCTTCGCCGCACCGCGGGTTTTTAAAATAACTCCGGCGTACTTCGCAATCAAGACAAACCGGGAATTGAAAAACAGGCGGTCCAGTAAATACCTGGGTGTATTTTCCGGAGTATGGTATTCGTTGCCTGAGG
>CAYHCQ010000035.1:21659-25550 GCA_964355115.1 uncultured Prolixibacteraceae bacterium
CGGTCCAGTAAATACCTGGGTGTATTTTCCGGAGTATGGTATTCGTTGCCTGAGGTGATCTCTGCTCTCATGGAACAAAAATATGAAATTCTCAGGTAAATATTAACAACAGGTTTATCGTGCCCGCTTTTTCCATATAATTGTACTAAATCAGCCATCCATGAAGAAAATCCTCTTTTTTTGCATTGTTATGCTGGCTTTGTCCAATAACCTGCAGAGCCAGACCCCGGTACATACATTCAGTATTGGTGACGGAGATTTTTTGCTTGACGGGAAACCCATGCAGATACTCAGCGGTGAGATGCATTTTGCCCGGATTCCCCGCGAATGCTGGCGCGACCGGCTAATGATGGCTAAGGCCATGGGACTGAATACTGTGGCTACCTATATATTCTGGAACTACCACGAACCCCGTCAGGGTGTTTACAACTTTTCAGGAAATGCCGATGTTGCGGAGTTTGCACGGATTGCCCAGGAGGTTGGGCTTTGGGTCATCATCCGGCCGAGTCCGTATGCCTGCGCCGAATGGGAGTTCGGAGGCTATCCCTGGTGGCTGCAGCAGGATAAGGCGCTGAAGGTCAGAAGCCGCGACCCGGTATTCATGGAGCTGAGCAGGAAATACTTCGGCGAGCTTGGAAAACAGCTGGCTCCCCTGCAGATCACCCGGGGTGGCCCCATCATCATGGTACAGCTTGAAAATGAATACGGGTCGTACGATAAAGACAAGGTCTACCTGGAGATGAATGTGAATATAATCCGCGACTCAGGGTTCGAGGTCGACCTTTATACGTGCGACGGACCTTCGCAGCTGCCGGCCGGCTATCTCCCTGGAGTATTCCCTTCCGTGAACGGACTCGACAATGTGAAAGAGGTAAGGGCGCTCATCAACCAGTATAATAACTGGCACGGACCCTATTTCATTGCCGAATGGTATCCGGCCTGGTTCGACTCCTGGGGAAAGAGGCACAATGTTGTTCCCTACCAGGATGTTGTCGGGATTTACGACAGCGTGATAGCGGCAGGTTTCTCGATCAATATCTATATGCTTCACGGCGGAACTACCCGTGATTTCTGGAACGGGGCCAACATGGACCGGCGCACTCCCTACATGCCGCAGACGAGCAGTTACGACTACGATGCGCCCATCGATGAGGCGGGCAATGCCACACCGAAATACATGGCATTCCGCGAGGTGATCAGGAAAAACCTGCCGGCAAAGGTGGCAATCCCGGAGGTGCCGCCAAAGAAAAAAAGCATTGCGATCCCACCGGTCATGCTGACGGGAGTTGCACCAATTTTTAAAAACCTTCCGAAACCCGTTGCTTCGGAGCGCCCCCTCACATTTGAGGAGTTGGGACAAGGGTATGGCTATGTGCTCTATCGCACCCATGTTGCCGGGCCACAAAAGGGAGTTCTCAAGATAACGCACCTGCGCGATTACGGGTTGGTTTATATCAACGGGAAGCAGGTTGCCCTTCTCGACCGCCGGTTCAGCCAGGAGAGTACTGAGGTTGAGATTCCGAAAGGAGGGGCAACGCTCGACATATTTGTCGAAAACCTCGGAAGGATAAACTATGGCCCCTATCTTAACGACAACCTCAAAGGAATAACGGAAAAGGTTACCCTCAACGACACAGAGATCACCGGATGGAAGATTTACCAATTTCCCTTCAATGATCACAAGGGATTTTCATTTAAGTCAAGGAAGCCGGGATCGGGACCCGCATTGAGCCGGGGTACCTTTACCCTGCAGGAGACAGGCGACAGCTATCTCGACATGCGCACATTCGGCAAGGGCGTTGCCTGGATCAACGGGCACAACCTTGGCCGCTACTGGGATATCGGTCCGCAGCAGACACTCTACATCCCGGCCCCCTGGTTAAAGACCGGGGAGAATGAGGTTGTGGTTTTTGAAATGCTGAAACCGGAACAGGCGGAGATATCCGCCCTCGACCATCCGGTTCTTGACCAGCTGAACAATCCGAAGGTCTATAAACCATCGCTTTCGACAGGCAGGGCAATAAAAATTGCAAACTCCTGGACAGAGCGTTATTCGGCCGGGGGAGAGCAGGCCCTGGCTGACGGACTCCGGGGCGGACTAAGTTACAACGACGGATACTGGCAGGGTTATGAGTCGGTTGATCTCGATGCGGTTATCGATCTGGGGGAGATGAAACCAATTCATTCATTGAGTACCGGATGCTACCAGACTATTGGTGCCTGGATATTTCTTCCCACCCTGGTGGCCTATTATGGTTCCGCCGACGGGATAGAGTTCACAAAGCTGGGGGAGGTTGTAAACAGTGAGCCGGTAACAAGGGAGGAGGCCTTTTTCAAGGATTTCAGATGGCAGATGGATGATAAAAGTGCAACCGTAAACAGTTACCGATATATCCGGGTCGTTGCAAAAAATTTAGGCACCTGTCCGCCGGGTCACCCGGGAAGCGGAAAAAAATCATGGCTGTTTGTTGATGAAGTCACAGTTGAATAATCTGGAACCCGGAATTTATATCACGCGTCACGCGTCACGTGTCACGCGTCACATGTCACGTGTCACGCGTCACATGTCACGTGTCACGCGTCACCTGTTCCGCGTCACGCTCCTCTTGCTCATCTCCTTCCTTCCTGCGAGGGCCGCGGTTCGTCTGCCGTCGATCCTGGCATCGGGAATGGTTTTACAGCAGAACTCTGTTGTGAACATCTGGGGTTGGGCAGATGCCGGTGAACGTATCGTTGTGGAGGCAAGCTGGCTGGTTGAAAAACCGGAGGTTGTTGCCGGGGCGGATGGAAAATGGAGGATCCGGATTCCTACCGGTGCCGCCGGGGGGCCTCATTCGATCACTGTCACCGGTGCGAACCGGATCGTCCTCTCAGATGTCCTCTTCGGGGAGGTGTGGGTCTGTTCGGGGCAGTCGAATATGGAGTTTACCATCAACATGCTCGGGGGATGGAAATATTATAAAGCAGACCGTAAGGATCTGAAAAGCCATGATTATTCTGCCATTCGGCTCTGCCAGGTCAAACAGGCTCTTTCCCGACTTCCGGCAGATACCTGTTCCGCCACATGGAGAGCCGCGGATGAGAGATCGGTGGCGGATTTCAGCGCAACAGCCTTCTTTTTTGCCAGGACACTCCATAATCTTCTGCATGTCCCTATCGGGCTCATCTCATCAAACTGGGGAGGCACGCCTGCCGAAGCCTGGACAGAACGATCCTTCCTGACTGGTGAACCGGAGCTGGGTTATTTTCTCAATGCCCCCAATGGCCAGACAACGGATAGTGGAAAACCTTCATGGTTGTATAATGCCATGATCAGTCCGTTGCTCAATTATACCATCCGCGGGGTGATCTGGTACCAGGGAGAGACTAATATCCATGAAGCCGGTCTCTACCGTAAGCTCTTTACGGCAACCATCGGAAGCTGGCGCAAAGCATGGGGACTGGGCGATTTCCCCTTCTATTTTGTTCAGATCGCACCCTACGATTACCATGAACCAACTCCATGGGCTGCCTTCCTGCGCGAAGCACAGCTGGAATCATTATCGGTGCCCAATACCGGCATGGTGGTTACCCTTGATATTGGTGATCCGGCAGACATTCATCCGAAAAACAAGCAGGAGGTAGGACTGCGGCTCGCTCTTTGTGCCCTTGCCAACACATACAGGCAACCCGGAATAACCTATGCCTTCCCCATTTACAAAGGGGTGGCGAATGAGGGCGGCAGGATGCGGATTTTTTTTGACAATGCCAGGGATGGGTTATCCCCGCCAGGGACAACCCTGCCTGGTTTTGCAGTTGCCGGAGCCGATGGTAATTTCAGAAATGCCAGTGCAACTGTTGAAGATTCAACAGTATTGGTTTGGAGCGACTCTGTCAAAAAACCTGTCAATG
>CAYHCQ010000036.1:0-10514 GCA_964355115.1 uncultured Prolixibacteraceae bacterium
GGTACAGTTTCCCGTACGACAGTTTAGCAAACTGTTGGTTTCAGCCACTCACCCACCTCTCCAGTGATAGTGAACAGTGAACAGTGAATAGTGAAAAATTGTTTACTGTCACTGGTTCTAAAAGGACTGCAAAATTAGACATTCCTGACGGTTTAACAAATTTTTTTTCATATAACTGTTTATTGTGCCTGCATTGTGCCGGAGCATGAGATTTTATTAATTTTGAACACTGTAAAAAAAGAAACAGAAAACCTCTAAAACTATCTCTATGAACGGAAAAACATTTGCCGAAAAGATCTTTGGCGCCCCTACAGGCAGTATCGTTTTTGCCCGGCCCGACATCATTCTCTCGCACGACAACACTTCAAGCATCTACAGCACCTTTAAGAAAATGGGGGGCACCACCCTTGCCAATCCCGATACCCTGCTGATCACACTCGATCACAACGCCCCTCCTACCAGCTCCAAACTTGCTAACGATTACCAGGTGATCCGGGACTTTGTAGCCAAATTCGGGATTAATAAATTTCACGACGTCGGAGACGGCATATGCCATCAGCTGATGTCGTATTATGCGCGTCCAAAGATGATCATCGTGGGCAGCGACAGCCATACGAGCACGGCAGGCGCTTACAATGCCTTTGCAGCAGGCATCGACCGTACCGAAACAGCTGGCTTGTGGAAGCAGGGTGAAACCTGGTTCCGTGTGCCCGAATCTATAAAGATCACACTCAGCGGAAAACTGCAACCCGGTGTTTTTGCCAAAGACCTTGCCCTCTGGATTATCGGTATGATAGGCTCGAGTGGCGCCGACTACATGTCGATCGAGTACCATGGCGAAGGGGTTAAAACCCTCACGATTTCCAACCGCATGGTACTTGCAAACCTGGCTTCGGAAATGGGTGCCAAGAATGCAGTATTTCCGGCCGACGAAGTACTTGAAGCACACCTGGGGAGCAAACTGGATGGTTTATGGGCCGATCCTGATGCTTGTTACCTCAAGGAGATCGCCATCAGCCTGGATACAATATTTCCTGTTGTTGCCGCTCCGCACCATGTCGACAATGTTAAAGCCGTTTCTGAAGTACAAGGCACCAAAATACAGCAGGCACTCATCGGCACATGTACCAATGGCCGTTTGCAGGACCTGCGCGAAGCAGCTGCCGTACTGAAAGGGAACAAAGTGCCGCAGTTCATGCAACTGCAGGTTATTCCGGCATCCAAAGAAATATTTCTCCAGGCGATGAAAGAGGGGCTCATCGAAATTTTCATGGAGGCTGGTGCCAATGTCCTGGCTGCCTCCTGCGGCCCCTGCCTCGGCACCGGACAGGGTATCCCGGCCGACGGGTACAACATCATCTCAACTGCCAACCGGAATTTCAAAGGACGGATGGGAAACCCCGCCTCGTCTGTTTACCTCGCCTCCCCTGCTACCGTAGCCTTTTCGGCTCTTAAGGGAGAGATCGCCGACCCCCGCGGGATCCAGTCATCCGACAAATTTCCTTACCATGCCCCGCAGAGCGCAACGGTCGACGTAAAGGAGGGCGACGACAGGTTCTCGGAAGGCACCTGGAATTACGCCGATGTCGACAATCTTAATACCGACCAGATGTTCGCCGGAAACCTTACCTATGCCGTACAGAGTTCCGAACCGGAGAAGATCATGCCACATCTCTTCAAAGGGTTCGACGACAGCTTTGCAGAACGGGTTAAAACCGGCGACATCATCATGGCCGGCGCGAATTTCGGATGCGGAAGTTCACGCGAACACCCCTCTGTCGGACTGGCCTTTGCAGGAATAAAAGCTGTTGTCTGCAAATCGGTGAACCGCATATTTTATCGCTCAGCGGTAAATCAGGGCCTCCCGATCATCCTCGTCCCTGAAGCAGTTGACGCCTTTAAACAGGGTGACAGGGTGGAGATCGATTTTGAGAAGGGCTTAGTGGTAATTAGCGGAAAGCCGTTTGCCTTTGCGCCGCTGCCCGGAAAACTCATGGAGATATTCAACGCTAAAGGGCTGGTTAACTATGTAAAAACGAAATGAGAACAGTCATCCTGTTGACCCTTTTCTCCCTGGGAACCTTTGCCCTTATAATTATTCTCCGGGACTTTTTTCCGAAATTTCATGGAATACTGACCGCTCTTCTCTTTCTCCTTCTGATGGATGTCTACCTGTGGAGCTCCGTCAGGAGGTCGATAGGCTCCTTGCGCCCCCACTTCCGGTATGCGGTTGCAACTCTTTACTGGTTACCAGCGTTTACACTGATGGTTCTGGTGGTCTTCGGTATGTTTTTCTCTTTTCTGCAATGGAACCTGTTTTTAAGGACCCAGCTTTTAAGCCTTTTTTTTATCACCTTTTTTGCAAAAATTATTCCGGTTTTCTTCCTCCTGGCAGCCGATGGAGAACGACTTCTTCTCTGGTCAATACTGAAAATCAAGGGAAAAAAGGCAGTATTTACCATGCGGCGGCGCGGGATGATGATGGCCGGGTGGATAATCGGCACGCTTTTCTGGATGGTACTCCTGTCGGGTATGATAGTCTGGGTATTTGACTTCAAAGTAAGAACCGTAGAGGTACCGTTGAACAATCTTCCGCGGTCGTTTAATGGATTCAGAATAGTGCAACTCTCAGATATCCACCTTGGAAGCTGGACTTCCAGGCCGAAACTGGAAGAGGCAGTTACGATCGTTAATTCACTCAGACCCGATATTATACTTTTTACCGGCGACATGTTTAACTATGCTACTGCAGATGGAGAAGGATTTCAACCGATCATGGAAAAGCTGAAAGCAAAACATGGGGTTTTCTCCATCCTCGGAAACCACGACTATGGAGATTATGTGAGTTGGCCGGGGGAGAGCGCTAAGCAAAAAAACATGGATCAGCTTTTTACCTGGTATAAACAGCTCGGGTGGCACCTCCTGATCAATGAATCTGTGGTTTTGCGTGAGGGGCCCGACAGTATTGCCCTGATAGGAGTAGAAAACTGGGGCGCTGAAAAGCGATTCCAGAAACGTGCGGACCTTGTGAAAGCCCTTTCCGGAGTGGATGGCATCCCTTGCAAAATTCTGCTATCCCACGATCCCACTCATTGGGACAAAATCATATCTAAAACATACCCTGGTATCGGGCTCACGCTTGCAGGCCATACTCACGGAGGACAGTTTGGCATCGAAACGGATAGCATCCGGTGGAGCCCCATTTCCTGGCTTTTCGAACACTGGGGAGGCCTTTACAAAAACTCAGGCCAGAGTACCGGTTCAGGTCAGTATCTGTATGTAAACAGCGGACTGGGCACTGTTGGATATTCAGGCAGAGTTGGGATCAGACCAGAGATAACCCTGATCCTGCTCAGGCAGTAAATGAGTGTGGTTGGGGCGGTTACCTAACAAAGAGAAAATATTTTCCGGAAACAACCAAAATAATTTATAAATTGTTCCCTCGAAAAGTATAACAAACAGACACTGATAATCAGCACTTAAATAATAAATGAAAGAGACTAGCCTTACGAACGAACAACTTGTACTGAACACCATCATCAATAACATTCCGGCGATGGTGTTTTATAAAAATCTTGACGGAAAGTATATTGCCGCTAATGAAATGTTTGCCAGGCAATTAAATACCACTCCCCGGGAAATAATCGGGAAAACTGACTTTGATTTTTACAGCGAAGAGATTGCCTCGCACTACCGGGATACTGACCTGGAGGTGATTCAGTCGGGGAAAAATATTGAAGCTCTTGAAGAAGCCATAGTTGTTGACGGTGTTACCAAAATGTATGCTACCAGAAAAGTCCTGTTACGGGACACATCCGGAAAGCCTTATGGGATAATTGGCCTCGCCTATGATATAACCGAATCAAGGCAATCGCAGGAAGACCTTCTTGACAGTCATACGCGATATAAATACCTGCAGGAGATGTTCCGTCTGATGGCCGACAATATCCCTGACCTGCTCTGGGCAAAGGATATGCGTAAACGTTATCTATTTGTAAATAAGGCACTTTGCGAAAACCTTCTGAATGCCAGTGATACTGATGAACCCATTGGAAAAACCGACATGTTCTTCGCCGAAAGAGAACGCAAGTCACACCCGGAGGATCCTCAATGGCATACTTTTGGTGAAACCTGCAGTGATTCCGATGAACTGACGATGCAGCAGAAAAGCGCCGGAAAATATGAAGAATTTGGCAATGTGAAAGGTCAGTTCCTCTACCTGGATGTTCAGAAAGGCCCCATTCTGGATAAGGACGGCAACATGATCGGAACCGTTGGCAGTGGCCGTGATATTACATCTCAAAAACTGATTGAGAAGGAGTTTCATGCGCTGTTGCAGCGAAACAGGGCAATCATTAATGCCTTGCCCGACCTTATGTTTATTTTTAACAAAGAGGGCATATACCTCGATTGTTATGCCTCCGACACCACCGATCTTCTGGCTTCACCCGAAGAGTTTATCGGAAAGAGCATGTTCGATTTTTTCGAACCGGAAGTTGCTGAAAACACCATTTTACTTATCAACAGGTGTCTCGAAACAGAGAAATTGCAGCACCTGGAGTATCATATCCAAAGCGGCACAGAAATCCTCTATTATGAGGCACGTCTTGTAAAGGTAGATGATGAAAAAGTGCTATGTATCTCCAGGAACATCACCGAACGTAAATTGCTGCAGCAGGAGTTGATATTGGCCAAGGAGAAGGCAGAACAGACCTCTCGTCTGAAATCTACGCTGCTTAACAACATGAGCCATGAACTGAGAACGCCCCTGAATGGAATTCTGGGTTTCTCTGAAATCCTGGGAAATGAGCTGGAGGAGTTAGAACATAAGGAGATGTCGGTTCACATCAACAATTCAGGAAAGCGACTGATGCGAACACTCGAATCCATTATGCAATTATCACAGCTTGAGTCGGGGCTGAATGCCTACAAAGCAGAATGGACCGATGTGGCTCAAAAGGTAAACGAACTGATCGGTAGTTTCCGTCCTCTGGCAAAGGCGAAAAACCTCTTCCTGGAACTTCGTAATGTTGATGTAAAGCCAGGTTACCTTGATATCTTCTTTTTTACCCAGTCCATCTCAAACATCATCGAAAACGCGATTAAATTCACAAATGAGGGCGGGGTTTCCATCGACATATCAGAATCATCAGAAAACAATCACCGGTCGCTGTTAATAAGAATCAGCGACACCGGTATCGGGATTTCCGATGATCATCTGAAATTGATTTTTGAGGAGTTCAGGCAGGCAAGCGAAGGTCAAAACCGGAGTTTTGAAGGAACCGGTCTTGGACTTACCATTGCAAAAAAAATGATTGATTTGCTGGGTGGAAAAATTGTCGTGGAAAGCCGGCTTGGAAAAGGGTCTCTGTTCAACATTACCATCCCGTATTCTGAAATGGATACAGATCAGGTCAAGGAGAAGAAGTGTGAACCACACGACATTACTCCACGAACCGACCTGCAGATGCAGGCAAATAAAACGCCGCATCTGCTTCTTGTTGAGGACAATGAGATAAACATGCAACTCTCCCTGGCCTATCTGAAAAACAGCTACAAGGTTGATTGGGCCCTCGACGGTCAGACTGCAATTCATATGGCCGGTGGGTGCCGGTACGATGCAATACTTATGGATGTTAACCTGGGTACGGGAATGGACGGTCTGCAAACGACCCAGATGATCCGGTCACTGGAAGGCTATGAAAAAACACCGATCATTGCTTTGACGGGTTATACGCTTTTTGGCGACAGAGACAGACTGATTGCCGGTGGGTGTACAGAGTACCTTGCCAAACCTTTCACCAAACGGGCAATTCTAGACCTGCTTAACGGCATTTTTAACCGGACAGACTGACACAATTATTGCTATGTTCCGTTTACACTCTAAAATACTGACCCTGATGATCCTGGCTATGGGCTTCCTGCTCCTGACCACCATGGCCTATCATATTGCCCATCAGAAGGAGGCGGAACAATTCAACCTCGCATACAAGGAAAACCTTTCCAGAAGCATACACAACATAATCCTGATGAAGGAACATGATCTGAATAAAACCACATTCGATTATTGCATTTGGGATGAAATGGTTGAGTTTGTTCATACAGCGGATCCGGCATGGGCGGAGGAAAACCTCAACACCCTCCTTACTACCCTTGGATGTTCATACGTTGCAGTATTTGATGAGACATTCCGGCTGGTCTATTCGGATTGCGACTCTGCCGGATTCGGAAGCAGATCATTCCGCCTCCCGGTTGAACAAATAAAGGAGGCAATGAGAGACAAGAAAATCTGCCACTATTATTTCCACACTCGTGCTGGCCTCCTTGAGGTGTCTGGGTCGCCTGTTGTACCAAGTGCCGACCTTGAAAGGAAAAGCAGGCCAAGGGGATATTTCGTGACAGGCAGGCTGTGGACCGGCAAATTTCTGAAGGAGATGGAGGAGATCACGAATACCGGCATCAAGATCAACTCTGTAACTGACACAGCTATAAATCAGGCTATTGAAGATCCTGATGAACAAAACTCGATCGTGATCCGGACATTTCTGAAAGATTATCGAAACCAAAACTCTGCGAGACTTGATTTTATTTCGAAAACCCAATACAAGCAAAATCAAAACCTTTTCTTATACTTCACCCTCATTCCACTAATTATATCAGTTATCCTCGGGTTCGTTTTCTATTTTATTATCCGCGCGTGGATTATGGTTCCATTGAAACTCCTCACGAATAGCCTCGACCTTGAACACCTTGAACCCCTGGAAAAAATCTCTCCACGAAACAAGGAATTCCATGCAATAGGTTCCATGATGATTGCGTTTTTCGAGGCAAAGAAAAAGCTTGAATTCGAGGTCAAAGAGCGTAAGTTAGCAGAGGAACGGATACTTAAACTCTCAACAGCAATTGAGCAGAGTTTTTCCACTATTATTATTACGGATCCTGATGGAAATGTCGAGTACGCCAGCAAACGGTTTTTCGAATTGACCGGGTACAATCGCTCCGAAATCATAGGTAAAAACCCGCGCATATTGCAATCGGGACATCACGATACCGATTTTTACCAGCACTTATGGAAAAAGATTCAAGACGGAAAAATATGGAAAGGAGAGTTTCTGAATAAAAAGAAAAACGGAAGTCTTTTCTGGGAAGCAGCGACCATAACCCCGATCAAGAATCTTGATGGTCAAATTATTAATTACCTGGCTGTGAAAGAGGACATTACCGAACAAAAGGATGCCCGTGAAAAGCTGGCACAGTACTCTGAAGACCTGAAAGAATCAAACATCAGCAAAGACAAATTCTTTTCTATTCTTGCTCATGATCTTAAAGCACCGTTCCACTCCATTCTGGGGTATTCCGAATTGCTTGCCACGGAATATGACACCATGACTGATGCCGACAGGCGTAAATTCATCCAGATCCTGCGCTCGTCCACTAAAAATGTGTACGACCTGGTAGAAAACCTGCTGCAATGGTCCCGGTTGCAAACCGGAAGACTTACCAGTGTTCCGGAGGTGTTCGACCTTGCATCGGAAGTTGAGTACTCTTCTGATATTTTCCGGGCAGTGGCTTTCAAAAAAAATATCCGGTTTGATGCCGGTGTTACTTTAGGCAATCTGGTATTGGCTGACAGAAACATGGTGAGGTCCATCCTTCAAAATTTGATTTCCAACGCATTGAAATTCACCCCAGGCGGAGGATCCGTTGCAATTAGCGCCGAACTGCGAAACAAAGAGATGCAGGTCTCTATTCAGGATTCCGGGGTTGGAATGGATGCCAGTGAACTGGAGAAACTTTTCAGGATCGAATTTTCCTTTTCGAAACGGGGAACGGCAATGGAATCGGGAACCGGACTCGGACTTATACTCTGCAAAGAATTGATCGTCATGAATAAAGGCAGGATATGGGCCGAAAGCCAGCCAGGCAAGGGTTCAACTTTCAGATTTACCCTTCCATCCGCAACTGCCTGAGATATTATTACTTCGCCCTTGAAACCTGGATAAATGAGACCTCCACATCCCCTCCCTGGGGAATCAGGCTGATCCAGTTATTGTCCTCACGATACCATGCATCCTGGTCGCGAACACTGATCAGGCGTTCGTTTACTCTACCGTCGAGGCTGAGATTTCTGATAACCACACCGCCACTGTTCTGCTTATCTTTTCCATACCTCATCAGAACATTAAAAGGTTTTCCGGAAAGGTTGCGTATTTTAATATACACAAAGTTATCCTTCCGGGAGGCCATATTCACGGGCGTAAAGGGGAATTGCTTCTCATCCCCTGCTGATATGGTGACGGTGGACTTAAACACATCTACGATTGCATTTTCAGCAATGGTCCTTCGGATTTTGGATATCATTTCACGAGGATAGTTTTCCATCGGGAGCAGGTTAACTGCTTCGGTGAATGCATCTACTGCCTTGTCGAATTCAAAGCCACCGAAAAACCTGTCTCCGTCGGACACTGCCTTGTCGTATCGGGATTTATTGGCCCTGTACAGACTGTCGATCTTCGCGTCAATAACAGCAATGCGTTCCTTCGGATAGCCCTCCTGGGGAAAGATAACCAGCGCCTGTTTATAAAGGTCTTTCGCCCTGGCCCACTCCTTTTGTGACAACTGACCATCGCCATCTGCCACAAGGTCATCAAAAGTCTGCCGCTTGCCTTTCAACTCAGTAAGGGCTTTGTTGATTTCAGCAATTTTTTCATTGGGATAACTCATTTCCGGTTTGATAAGCCCTGCATTCAGATATTCGGTTCGCGCCTCCTCATATTTTTTAGTAAAAAACAACTGGTCGGCATTGGTAATGGCCGCTTTGTACTGATCATCCCTGACTTTCAATTCGGCCAGGATAGCATCAATCTCTGCCACCTTATCCTTTGGATATAGCTCATCCGGCTTAATCTTTATGGCATTCCCATATTCAGTGCGTGCCTGGGGATAATTTTTTGCCTCCAGCATCTGATCGGCTTTGGAAAGAGCTGCTTTATACTGGTCGTCCAAAGTCTTCTGCCTGGCTATCCCTTTCTCGGCTTCAGCAATCTTGAGTTTCGGATATTGTTCAGTAGGTTTAAGTGCTGAAGCGGCCACAAAGGCAATTTTAGCCTCATCAAATGACTTGGTGGCCAATAATTTATCGGCATCGGCAACCGTTTTACTGTACTCCTCATCAAGCGCCTTCTTCTTAGCGAGGAGGGCTAGTACGGAGTCAATCTGGCCAGCCTTGAGTTTGGGATATTTTTCTTCAGGCTTCAATGAACCGGCATTGAGATATTCATTTTTAGCCTGTTCATAGGTCTTTGCTGCCAACAACTGATCGGCTTTAACAATTGACGCCTTATAACTGTCGTCAAGGGCTTTTTGCTTTGCTGCTATTTCGGCAAGTGTCCTGTCAATTTCACTGATTTTTTCTTTCGGATAGTTTTCAGATGGCTTCAGAATGAGGGCATTGCTGTACTGGATTTTTGCATCAGCGTAGGATTTTGAAGCCAGCAGGGCATCTGCTTTTGTAATAACACCACCATATTGATCGTCGATGGCCTTTTGCTTCGCAATTTCAGCCAGGGCAGCTTCTGCCTCTGTGATCCTTTGTTTCGGATACTCCTCAGCAGGTTTGAGTTTAAGCGCTCCCTGGTACTGCACCTTCGCTTCGGCATAGAACTTGCCGGCAAACAACTTATCAGCATCAGCAACAGCTTTCGTATACTCATCATCAATTGCTTTCAAACGGGCGATCTCGGCCAGGGCCTTGTCGATCTCTGAAATTTTCGTTTTGGGATAAACTTCTGCAGGTTTCAGGGCCGAGGCACCCTGGTAAGCCTGTTTTGACTGCTCATAGCCCTTCTCGGCAAGAAGCTTGTCTGCTGTTGTGATCGCCTGGTTATACTGCTCGTCCAACCCCTTCTTTGCCGCTATTTCACCGAGCAGTCTGTCTATCTCCGCAATTTTATCTTTTGGGTATTGCTCTGAAGACTTGATACTTCCGGCATTAACATATTCGACCCGGGCCTGGTCCAGCGATTTTGCAAGCAATAATTTATCCGCGGCTGCAATGGATGCCAGGTACTTATCATCAATGGCTTTCTGGTTGGCAAGACCTTCCAGTATGGCTGTTATTTCAACAACCTTGTCCCTGGGATATTGTTCAGCCGGTTTAATTTTACCAGCTTCCATGAAGCCGGTGCGAGCCAGTTCATACTTTTTATCGGTCAGCAGTTTATCTGCATTTACAACTGCTGCAGCATATTGGTCATCGAGCGATTTCAGTTTTGCGATCTCCGCAAGGGCATTATCAGCCTCTGAAATTTTTGTCTTCGGGTAGGCTTCTGCTGGTTTTGCCTTCAATGCCTCCTGGTACCGGAGCTTTGCCTCATTATAAGACTTGTCGGCGAAAAACCGGTCTCCTTCTGAAACCGCCTTTGTATATTGTTCCTCCAGCAATTTCAAACGGGCGATTTCGGCCAGGGCCTTGTCGATCTCTGAAATTTTCGTTTTGGGATAAACTTCTGCAG
>CAYHCQ010000036.1:10614-25470 GCA_964355115.1 uncultured Prolixibacteraceae bacterium
ATACTTCCGGCATTAACATATTCGACCCGGGCCTGGTCCAGCGATTTTGCAAGCAGCAGTTTATCCGCGGCTGCAACTGATGCCTGGTACCTGTCATCAAGGGCCTTCTGGTTGGCAAGACCTTCCAGTATGGCTGTTATTTCAACAACCTTGTCCTTCGGATATTGTTCAGCTGGTTTATTTTTACCTGCTTCCAGGTAGGCAGTTTTGGCGGCTTCATATTTTTTTTCACCAAGCAGTTTATCACCGGCAGCAATAAACCCAGAGTATTGATTTTCAAGTGTTTTTTGACTTTCAATATCTGTCAGAACCAGGTTAATTTCAGTAACCTTTGTTTTTGGATAAGCCTCGCCCGGCTTTATTTTTAAAGCGTTCTGATACTCCCCAAGGGCCGGAATATAAGATCTCAAGGCAAAAAGGCTATCACCAGACCGGACTGCACCCACGTATCGCTCTTCATTGGATTTTTGTTGCGCCAACGCTTTGATTATACGGTCAATATCGGTAATTTTCGATTTCGGATAACCTTCATTAGGCTTGAGTGCAAGTGCTTTTATATATTCCGCCTTAGCCGGGTCGTATGATTTCTCTTCCAGGTACCTGTCGGCTGATGCAATCAGTCCTTTATATTGCTCATCCAGGGTTTTAGACGATGCCATGGCAGCCTCCTGCGCCGGGAGCATCTTTTCGGCCTTCATAATCATCTCCCTGGGGTACGACTCCTTTGGTTTAACCGCCAGGGCAATCATATAATTTTCCCGTGCCTTGAGGTAGTTTTTGCTGATGTAAAAACTGTCAGCAAGTGTTACATACCTGTCAAACTCTTCTGTTGCAGTCTTTCCCCGGGCAATGAGTCCTTCAATATCCCTGATACGTGCCTTGGGATAACTCTCATCAGGTTTTATGGTCAGAGCCTCCTGGTAACCCTTGATGGATTCCGGGTAACGTACCTCTGTAAACAATTGGTCGGCCCGGGCTATTGCCTTGTTATAGGCATCATCCTTGCTCTTTTGCGCGGCTAAAAGGGCAGTCAGTTCTTTGATCCTTTCCTGAGGATATTTTTCAGCAGGTTTTATGGCTCCGGCATTCCTGTAGTCAGCCAGGGCAGCTGGATATTTTTTATCGGTGTAGAATTTATCAGCGCTTTCAATATACCGGGCAAACGACTCTTCCTTAACCTGCAGGTCGACCTGGATCTTTATTATTTCGTTGATCCTGTTCCGGGCATATGCCTCTCCGGGAAGAAATTTGCGCGCATTTTCATATTCAACCTTGGCCTTCTCATACTCCTTTTGCTGAAAAAGTTTGTCGGCACTGGCAACCGCCACATCGTACAGTGTATTGGATGCCTTCTGGGACCGAAGAAGCCCCATGGTCCTGTTTAATTTCTCCTTAGCAGTTAAGTCATCGGGGGTTAATCCCACTGCCATCTGGTATGATGCCTTGGCATTGAGGTAATCCTTTGCGTTGAAATAGGCGTCTCCGGAGGCAAGCGCTTTTGATGCATCCAGCTGTTTTTGCCTGGTTTCGGCTATCAATACTTTTATCTGAACAATTTTATCTTTCAGCGACTGATCCTTGGGTTTAAGCTTTTCAGCTTTTTCAAGTTCCTTCAAACTAAGCTCGTAATCTTTCTGAAGGTAATATTTATCATATGCCTTCATAGCCGCCGAGTAGAGGGAATCGGGGGAAGGTGGCCTGGCCATATATGTGGAATCAGGTGACCCGGATGCTTGTTGTGTATGGGCTGAACCCGTGATTGTATGGTGTAAAGGCGAAAAATACAAAGTGAGTCCGGATACCAGTATGGAAACGAAAACTGAAGCGCCAATCAGGACGTGTTTAGGGTGAAGGTTGATATTCATGCGGAGTGTATCGTGCTTTTCCGATAATTCTTTTACTCAATAACGGCTTTATGGACAAATAATTTCACAAGGCAGGGTTATGATCTATAACTCCATCCCTGATGGTGAGTTTTCTGTCGGCCATATCGGCCAGCTGAAGGTTATGTGTTACTATGATATATGTTTGATTGAAGGTATCGCGAAGCCTAAAAAAAAGCTTATGCAGTTCAACGGCGGAGGCAGAATCAAGGTTACCAGAGGGCTCATCGGCCAGCACTACAGCAGGGGAGTTAACAAGCGCCCTTGCAACCGCAATCCGCTGCTGCTCGCCCCCCGAAAGTTCAGATGGTTTATGGGAGGCCCTTTCACGCAGGTTCATAAAATCGAGTAATTCCATTGCTTTCTGTTCGGCCTCCCTCCTCCCGACCTTTGCAATAAGGGCAGGAATACAAACATTCTCAAGGGCCGTAAACTCTGGCAGCAGATGGTGAAACTGGAATACAAATCCGATTTGACGGTTCCGGAAATCAGAGAGTTTGCGCTCGGTCAGTCCGGGGATATTCACACCGTTGATCTCTACAGAGCCGGCATCGGCCTTGTCGAGGGTTCCCAGGATATGCAGCAGGGTGGATTTTCCGGCACCCGATGCCCCTACAATGGAAATGATCTCACCAGCGGCAATCTCAAGGCTGATGCCTTTGAGCACCTTAAGGGGACCATAAGTTTTCTGAATATCCTTTGCTATGATCATGTTGACTTCCTGAACCGACAAAGATAATAAAACCGGACCAAACTTCTCATCCTCTCAGGGCTCAATGCTGAGGCCGCCAGTGTTGATAAGGAAACAAAATTTAAAAATATCGACAATTATAGGGTTAGTTTTTTGCAGATCCGGATCAAACAGCTAATTTTGGTTTTCCTAATAATCTGTTTAATTATGAATCTACACGAATATCAGAGTAAAACGATCCTCAGAAAATACGGTGTTGCTGTTCCTGAGGGTGTTCTCGCACATACCGGGGAAGAGGCAGTACAGGCCGCGCAGTATCTTCAGGAGGCAACAGGCACCGACAAGTGGGTTATAAAAGCTCAGGTGCATGCAGGCGGCCGCGGAAAAGGCGGTGGTGTAAAGGTTGCCACAACCATTGAAGAGGTTCGTACGATTTCCCGCCAGATTCTTGGAATGCACCTGGTCACCCCGCAGACAAGCACTGAAGGAAAACTTGTACGAAAGGTTTATATTGAACAGAATATTTTTTATCCAGGGCCTTCGGAACCTGCAGAAATTTACATGAGTATCCTGCTCGACCGGCAGAAAGGTCATACAATAATAATGTATTCACCGAGGGGAGGCATGGATATAGAGGCAGTTGCCGGGGAAACGCCCGAACTTATTTTCACCGAAGAGATCGACCCGAAAATCGGTCTTCATGCTTTTCAGGCCCGCAAAATAGCCTTCAATCTGGGATTGAAAAATGAAGCCTTTAAAAACATGGTGAATTTTGTTTTCGGTCTTTATAAGGCCTACGAAGGCATCGATGCTTCACTTTTCGAGATCAACCCGGTCTTCAAGACCTCCGACAATAAGATCCTTGCAGCAGATGCCAAGGTGGTAATTGACAACAATGCACTATACCGGCATGCCGAGATTGCAGCGATGCGCGACTTTGACGAAGAAGATCCCATTGAGGTGGAAGCAACCCGTCAGGATCTTAATTACGTCAAACTAAATGGCAATGTAGGCTGTATGGTTAACGGCGCCGGCCTTGCTATGGCCACAATGGATATCATCAAACTCTCGGGGGGCGACCCTGCAAACTTCCTAGATGTGGGCGGCTCGGCCAATGCAAAACGGGTGGAAGAGGGATTTCGCATTATTCTGAAAGACCCTGCAGTGAAAGCAATTCTGGTCAATATTTTTGGTGGAATAGTTCGGTGCGACCGTGTTGCACAAGGTGTTGTTGATGCCTATAATAACATTGGCGAGATAAAGGTTCCCATTATTGTAAGGTTGCAGGGCACAAACGCAGCGGAAGGGAAAAAACTGATCGATGATTCAGGACTCAAAGTTCACTCAGCAATTACCCTGCACGAAGCAGCTTTGCTTGTTACTCAAGTTCTGAATTAAACCGTTCCTCCATCTCTTTAACGAAAAGAAACGTGCGGATGGCTTCAAGTTGCTCTGTTTGAGCACTTTTAAAGGAGAACTTTTCAGGGTTAATTTTCAGCTTTCGCAACTCCGCCTGCCCGCAGAACCTTAGAAACCATTCAAAAAATCGCTCTTCATCCAACCCGGGCTGCAATGCGTTTTCAGCTTTCAGAAATTGAAGGATTCTGAGTCCGTCAAATTTTTCGTGGCATCCCCGTTGAAAATGTTCAATGTCGGCATGATTTTCACGAATCGGTTTCCAGGGATCTTTCTCTGCGAAAATGTTTGCCATAAATTGAGTCACCCTGGTCTTCAGGGTCTTAAAGAAAAACACCGGAAAGAGTAAGGTGGTCTCAAGGATCTCGTTGAAACTCGTAAAGGAATATATAGGATAACTCGACCAGTCGCCACTGTTGCCTTTGATCATTGCTGGACCGGTACCAAAGAATACACGGTCTGAAAACCGTGCTTCCGGACAAACATACTCATCATTCCAGAGAATAACAGGTCCGAATTTTCTGAGTTTCTGCAGAAAATAAAAGTCCTCACCGCTCAATTTCGGGCTGAGTCCCCCGATGGCTTTGTAGGCCCATACGGGGCATGCAATAGCAGAACCCAATGCTGAAAATGCGTAGGGGCTTCCTATTCGCAGCAGATTGAGCAAGTAGTAACGCATGTAAATTTCATACCTCAAAATGGCTCTATAAGCATCTGGATCAGCAGGAGCCCGGTGAAAATAGGGTACTGCCATTGCCACGGCTTCTGTATTCCGGCTGAATGCGCTGGCGATTGAGAGGAAATAATTTTCGGTAAAGGTGGAATCTGCATCAAGACTGATGATTATATCTTCCGGTTTAGCTTCACTGGCTATGAAATCCATGGCCGTCTTTCTGGCCAAGCCTACGCCATGCTTTTTGCCGAGCCATCCTGATCCTTTTGAAGTGCGGTCGATAACCTCCACCGGAAATTTCTTCCAGTTCTTCAGAAGCTTAAGTGATCTGGCATTATTTTTACATACGGGTAATTTCAATGCGTCATTCCACCAGGAATCGGGCTGGTTTACACATACAACAAGCTTAAATGACCTGTACGACTGAAGTGAAATACACTCCAGCAAGCGGGGCAGGAATTCCGGTTCGTTCAAAACCGGCAGGGCTGCATAAATAAACGGAAGCCGGGGTTCGGTGGCTTTACTACCGGTCGATTTTGAGTTTTTCAAATGTTGAATCATCCTGTACTACCTCAAGCGCTTTAAGAACTTCCTCATCGTACTGGTTGATCACAGCATAGAGTTCGTTAAGATCCCATAATTTCTGAGCTATGAGTCCCTTCAACTGAGAGGTAATGAGGCCTTCTGAAGCAGCATAACCTTTCTCATCTTTCTTAACTCCCTCCTTCTCTGCGTAGGCAAAAAAATCGGTCATGAAATCCACGCCAGTCAGGAAATTTTTATCAAAAGTAGCGAAGTCCGGATACTCCTTCTGCAGGGATTTGCGGTTTTTATCCACATAATCTCCGATAAAACTGTTGATAACATTTTTTCTGCGAAGGTCCATGTAGTAATCTGAAATTCTCGACGAGTCCCAAGGGATGAACACATCCGGCATAATGCCGCCACCACCGTAAACCACGCGTTTTTTCGAGGTGTAATATTTAAGCGAATCGGGGAACTTGATGCTGTCGGGGTGGATCAACTCACCATGTTTCACACGGTTGCTGAAATCATCATAATACTTATCAACCCCATCGGTATAGGGTTTTTGAATACACTTTCCCGACGGATTGTAATACCTGGCAGTGGTCAGACGCATCTGAGAGCTGTCGGGCAGCTGGAACGGTCGCTGAACAAGGCCTTTACCAAACGACCGGCGGCCAACGATTATGCCACGGTCCCAGTCCTGAATTGCTCCTGCAACAATTTCACTGGCCGAAGCGGAATTCTCATTGATCATCATTACCAGCCTCCCTTTCTCGAAAAGCCCGTCTTTCAGGCTGGAATAGAAATCTTCACGTGGGCTCCTGCTGCCTTCCGTGTATACTATCAACTTGCCCGGAGTAAGAAAATCGTCGGAAAGATCGATGGCCGTTCCCATATAACCTCCCGAATTATTACGCAGGTCCAGAATCATGCTGGTCATACCCTGTGCCTTTAATTTGGCAACAGATTCTTTGAACTCCTGCATCGATGTCTGTGCAAATTTATTGAGGTTGATATACCCGACTCCCGCACTAATGATATAGGCAGCATCGATACTGGTAATCGGAATTTTATCACGCGTAATAGAATATTCAATAAGCTCCTTTTTTCCTTTTCGATAGATTGAAACGCTGACCTTGGTACCCGGTTTTCCACGAAGATGATCGAGAACAAACTGGTTTGTTATCTTCATCCCGACAACGATCTCATTGTTGATTTTAATGATTTTATCCCCCGACATGATGCCGAGTTTATCAGAAGGCCCGCCGGGCACAGCATGAACAACTGCAATCGTGTCTTTCAGAATTTCGAACTGGATACCCACGCCTCCAAAGTTCCCTTCAAGCGGTTCATTCGCTCTTTGCACATCTTTTTTAGAGATATACATCGAATGCGGATCCAGGTCCTTCAGTGTTTCGATGATGGCTTTTTCCACAAGCTTTGCCTCATTGATGGTATCAACGTAGGCAAACTTTATGATCTGCATTGCAGTATTGTACTTTTTAACACCGGCATTGGGATCCTGGCGTTGATTTTGGGCCTGAACCGTTATGATTGTGAATACCAGAAGTAGCGTGAGAAATATCTTATACATCGTGAATCGCTTTGTTATTAAAGGTTTGGAGAGCACAAAGGTAACTTTTTTCACAGGATGATGCCCGTACCACTTCATATTTTAACTAATTTTAACGAGAATTTAACACCCATGGCAGAAGTTGAAAAGGTACGACTGTACCGCAGTTTTTTTTATCCGGCCCTCTTTGTAATTACACTCTGGCTGGTCAGGTTTGCTGATATGGTATTTGGCCTGGGCCTCAATGAATATGGCCTTTATCCATTGCAGGCAAAGGGGATAACCGGGATATTCACCTCACCCTTTCTGCACGCTGATCTGGCACATCTGTTTGCCAACTCTGTTCCTCTGCTCATTCTCGGAGCATTCCTTTTCTATTTTTATAAGGAGTTGGCCTGGAAGGTTCTTTTCTGGCTTATAATCATTACCGGGGTCTGGGTATGGGCATTTGCCCGCGGCGGCGCCCCTCATATCGGAGCCAGCGGCGTTATCTACGGACTGGCCTCATTCCTTATTTTCAGCGGCATCATCCGGCGTGAATCCTCGCTGATGGTGCTAACCCTGCTCGTAACCTTCCTTTATGGCGGGCTCATCTGGGGTATTTTCCCTCAGTTTTACCCCAATAAACCGGTCTCCTGGGAATCACATGGCATGGGTTTTCTTGCCGGAGTAGTGATTGCTTTATTTTACCGGAATCAGGGGCCGCAACGCAAGAGGTATGAGTGGGAGGACGATGACATCGACGACGGGGAAGATGCCTATTGGCGGACAAGCGGGAAACCGGACGCGCAGACTGACGGGCAGACGGAAGAACAGGCGGGCGAGCCGGTCGACGAACAGGCGGACGAACGGGCGGAAGGATTATCGACCAAGGCTTAGGTAAACCTTCATTCTGGAGTAAAGTGAATCATTGATCCCGGGAATTTTGAGCAACTCTTCAAGAGATTTAAAGGATTTATTCTTTTGGCGGTAAAGCATAATGTTTTTTGTCACCTCAAACGGAAAATAGGGGTGCTTCAGCAAGGCTTTAAATGTAACGTTATTAAGATCAATCGGCTTCAGAGAATCCTTACAAACCCTGATATAGGCAGTTATCTGTTCGTACCGGGCTGTATCCATCCCGAAAACTTCCATCAACTGCTCCTTTGCAATAAAGCCACCCAGGCGTGAGCGGTAGCTGACGATACGCCTGGCAAATGACGGACCGATGCCGCGCAGCCTCTGAAGTTCGAATGTATCGGCCGCATTCAGTTCAACCGTAAAGGCGGGCTTTGCGGGGAGCCGGGTTTTATAAAGGGTATCAAAAGGAGCCATTTTAGTCAGGTTGCTTTTGCCGTAACGATTCATTACCCGTTCGAGTGAGTCATCCAGTTCAGCCTTTTTCCATGCCTTTTCGAATGCGTCAACATCCTTACCAATTGACTTAAAATCGATCGGCCGCTGATAGGATTCAGATGGGATAACAGCATTGGTGATAATTAATCCCAAGAGGATTATCATCAGGACCATGATTCCCCTTTGTTCGGCCCGGTTGAAGGTGAAATAATCAGCAACAATCCTGCCTCTTCCTCCTGTTTTTTTTACTGTTTTCATAATTCCTGATATTTGTCAATGATTTCGTTTTTATCAATCCATCTTTCCCCCAAGAATCCTCTCACCGATCCTGCATTTAAGACACCGTTTTTTATCACAATATTCCGATTTTAAATGAATAAGAGCCTGCGACTGCAGTGCATTTTCCGCTACTACTCCGGCCCTGCTCCATTGTTCTGAATCTGTGTTTTTTTCCGATGGTATCTGTTCAAGAAAATGGAGTGCCTTTTCCCTTATTTCCGGAATATTTTTTTCGACTCCGTAATAAAACAAAAAAGTTAACCAGGCATTAATAACAAGGAGTTGTATACTACTTTTCCCCATCATCTTCTTCCGGCTCACTGAGGGTTTGCCAAAAACGAAATGGGTGTCCCAATAGCCCGATGCATCAACATTGAATACCTCACAAACATCCTTAATATTCCTGTATTCGAGTAGTCCAAGGAAATTCCCCTGAGTCTGATGAATGAATCGGGCAAACTGGCTGATACGGATGGTGGGAAAATTAGCCGGTCTCAGCCGTAAATATTTCCAGGTACCGTGAGGAATTGGATCAAGCCGGTACTTTCCACGCAGAAACAAATATTCTTCAGCCAGCTGCTCAGGATATGGCTCATCAAACTTTTGACTCAGCATGCCGGCTTGCCCGAACAGCAGAGCTTCGAGCCGGAACAGGTTGTTACTGCCAGCGCGCAGATGCTTTAGCGGCAATGACTTAGCTAGCAGTTCAAATGGCAACGCATTGATTTTAAACCCAAAACAAACCGCGAGTTGCCTGTAATAAGTCTCCTCCCAATCGCCACCGCAGGAGCGGAACAGATGCCTGATTACATTTGACTTTTTCTCTAACCTGTCAACTGCCAGTGCCACAGACCAGAAGTATAAACCCGGCCCCGCCTGTTCTTTCAGGTGAGATATGCAGGGAACCCATTCCTTTGCCTCCATGATCTGCCGGTAGGTAACAAGAAGTGCCGCGGAGAAATGGTTTTGAACTTCAAGCGTAGGCGGCGCATGTCCATTTGCAGTGGTGACCATTTTATCAGCCTCATAAACCACATGCAGAACAGTGTTATCATAGGCCGGATCGTTATGATGACCATGGCGGAACCAATCTGAGGCCAGGATGTGAATTTCAACATTTCCCGCCCAAATCGTACCTCCGATACGAATCCTGGCATTGAAAAAATCAGGACCACCATCCGAATTCTGTTGTCCGGGATGCAGGACTTCAACAGATTCGCCCCCTTCCGTCATCAGTTCATGGCTGAGTAACCGGAATTTCCAAAGGTAATGGATAAAATCTTCATTGATCAGCATAGCATTTTATATGCTTAATCGGGTTTCATGGCAAAAGGTAAACTGATTGTTAATAAAATATTAATGACTATATTTGCATAGATATAATAGAGAAGCGATAACATGGGAGAGATTGCAACGCTCGTTTCCGGCATCGAATACAAAGTCAGGAAACTGCTTGCCCGCAATCAATCGCTTCGTGATGATAATGAACGATTAAACAAAGAGGTAGCAGAGTTAAAAACGACCATAAGCAGACAAGCAGAATTATTAAAAAAGGCAGAAGAGAGAGTTAACCTGATTAAACTTGCGAAATCACTAGAAACAAAAGAAGGAAACGTTGAGGCTAAATTGAAAATCAACGAACTCGTGCGGGAAATCGATAAATGCATCGGACTTTTAAACACTTAGGATAGTATTATTACCAGACCCATGAAGGAGCTTTCAATATCATTGCCGGTTGCGGAACGCACTTACCGCCTGATGGTTGAGAAAGAGCATGAGGAACTGTTCCGTAAAGCTGCCAAACTGATCGATAAAAGGATCAAGGAATATTCAGGAAGCTATGCGTATAAGGATAAACAGGACCTTTTGGCCATGGTGGCCCTGGAATATGCAACAAGCTACTTGCAGGATGAGCAGTTACTGGCGGAAAGGGGAACAGAATGGGAAGAAAAACTGGCAGAGATTGATCAGGCATTGAATGCACATCTTAAGGATTAGGTCAACCACGTTCTTTGAAAGAAATCTGACGATTTACCCGCATTAATTCAGACAGTTTGTAAACCTAACATTACAAATATTAGGGCAACGCTCATTATACTCGTAGGACAGGCCTCATCCCGGCTTCGGCAGGGATTCGGGTACGCCCGGACAGTGGACGTTCGAAAAGTTTGGCAGCCCTATTCGTGTCGTTAGAGGTTTATCAATACCTCGCTGATTAGTGCGGGTTTTTTATTTTCCTCAGCTTCCTTCACATTATCCACCATAAAACCTAAATACAATGGAAGGAATATTTTTATACATCATCATTTCTGTTTCCGGCATCATCGTCGGTGGTGTTCTTACAGGAACCATCATGAACCGGGCGTTGGAACGTAAGCGGGATGCCTTGCTTAAAGATGCAATGGAAAAAGCGGAGGTCATGAAGAAGGAGAAAATCCTGCAGGCAAAGGAAAAATTTCTGCAGCTGAAGGCTGAGCATGAAAAATTCATCCACGAAAAAAACGAAGAACTCTCCAAAAACGAAAATCGCCAGAAACAAAAAGAGGGAACTCTGAATCTGAAGGTTGAAGAACTGGCAAAGAAGCAGAAAGAGATCATCACCGTAAAGCAGACGATGACTCAGCAGCTTGAAATCATGTCAAAAAAACAGTCGGATCTTGACAGAGCACAAAAGCTCCAGGTCGAAAAGCTTGAGGCGCTGTCGAGCCTTTCTGCCGTAGAGGCGAAGTCACAGCTCATCGAAACTCTAAAGGAGGAGGCTAAAAGCGAAGCACTCGTCCATATGAAAGACATTATCGATGAGGCCCGGATTACCGCTAATACAGAAGCGAAAAAAATTATCATTGAAACCATTCAGCGAACAGCTACCGAGCATGCCATCGAAAATACTGTTTCGGTATTCAACATTGAGAGCGAAGAGATCAAGGGGCGCATCATCGGTCGTGAAGGCCGAAACATCCGGACTCTGGAATCCCTCACCGGTGTGGAAATCATTATCGACGACTCTCCGGATGCCATTATTCTTTCAGGGTTCGACCCTGTAAGGCGAGAGATTGCCCGCCTTTCGCTGCATAAACTCGTTACCGACGGACGCATTCATCCGGCCCGCATAGAGGAGGTTGTTGCAAAGATCAAGAAACAGATTGAACAGGAGATCATTGAAACCGGAAAACGGGTTACGATAGACCTGGGGATCCACAACATGCATCATGAACTAATTCGCATGATAGGCAAGATGAAGTACCGTTCATCGTACGGACAAAACCTTCTTCAACACTCCATCGAAGTGGCAAAACTCTGTGCTACAATGGCTGCGGAATTAGGGCTGAATCCTAAAAAGGCCAAACGGGCCGGATTGCTTCACGATATCGGAAAAGTACCCGACACAGAACCAGAACTCCCGCATGCAGTCCTGGGAATGAAGATGGCGGAAAAGTTCAAGGAAAAGCCTGAAATCATCAATGCCATTGGCGCTCACCACGATGAAGTTGAGATGGACAATCTCATATCGCCGATTGTGCAGGTTTGCGATGCCATCTCAGGAGCAAGACCCGGTGCCCGTCGTGAAGTGGTTGAGGCCTATATTGAACGCCTGAAGCATCTGGAAGAACTCGCACTCAGCTATCCTGGTGTTGTTAAAACATATGCCATTCAGGCAGGTCGTGAGTTGCGTGTTATTGTTGGAGCAGAAAAGGTAAGCGATGCCGAAGCCAACCAACTCTCTTTTGATCTTTCCAAGAAGATCCAGAGTGAAATGACCTATCCCGGACAGATCAAAATTACCGTGATCCGTGAAACACGGGCTGTGAGTTATGCTAAATAAACCCTATGGATAACCCGTCCATCCTCTCTGGCATATCGGCACAGCTTACTGATGTTCTTGATACCCTTGGCGAAGGCATAGCTTTTGTGGACGAAGAAGAGAATTTCTTTTTTTTAAACCAGATTGTTGCAAATATTTTCGGGTATCCTAAAGAAGAGATCATCGGTAAGAATTTTAAAAATTTCTTAACAGAGGAAGAGTTCGGAAAGGTACTGCAACAATCCTCCAATCGCAGGGAGGGAAAAACAGACACCTATTTTCTTACGATCACATGCAAGGACGGGAGTCTGCGTGAAATACAATCGACAGTTTCGCCACTTTTTGAAAATGGGAAATTCAAAGGTTCATGTGGGGTTATCCGTGATCTGACCGAATCGATCAAAGCTAAAAATCAACTTGAAGAGAGTGAAAACCGGTTCAGGACAGTCTCGGATGTGATTTCTGATTTTGCAGTTTCCTATAAAATCACAGAGGACAATTCCTTTGTGCCTGAATGGCATTCGGGACTTCTGCCATTGCGCGACACACATGGTTCAGGTACCATACTTAAATTTGAGACCTGGATGGCTTCGTGTCATCCTGATGATCTGCCGGTCCTCCTTGGAGCCATGGAGAAAATAATGAAGGAGCGCGAACCGGTTACTTTTGAATATCGCGTTCTTACCGGGGATCAATCCTACGAATGGCTTGAACTCTATGCAAATCCGGAATCGGAACCAAATTCCGGGAGGATCGGAAGGATTATTGTTGCCGGCAAAAATATAACAGATAGAAAAAATGCAAATCTGGCGAATCAACTAACCTTCAGTCTGGTCAATAAACTGAATCTTGCAGCCAGCATTCCGGAAATTTTTTCTGCTGTCCGCAGTGAATTGCAGCCCCACCTCGACTGCAGCAATTTGTATCTGGGCCTAATATCAAAAGTGGACTTCCGGATGACAACATATTTCCAAAGTGAAAGCCAGGTCTGTTCGGAACAAAAATCGTATGAAGATTCCCTGAATGCTCTGGTAATGGAAAACCGTAAACCGGTCTTTCTTAAGCACCAGGAGATGGCCGGGATGATATCGCAGGGGGCAATTCCCAGGTTAGGCTCGCCCTCTCTGGGTTGGGCAGGGGTACCTCTGATAATAGGAGAAGAAATAATCGGTGTTCTTTCTGTAAGCAGTTCCGAAAAAGAGAATTTCCTCTCTCCGGGGCAACTGGAATTACTGGTTCAATTAGCACCGCATATTGCAGTGACACTTCGTCGACATCAGGACGAAGAGGCCCTGAAGACCTCGGAAGCTAATCTGAGGGAATCGAATATGTCGAAAGACAAGTTTTTCTCCATCATTTCACACGACCTTCGTGGGCCCTTCAATGCGATAATCGGGTTCTCTGATCTGCTGCATAATGATTTTGAAACCCTGGAGGTCGTTGAGCAACGATTGATGATCAAAAATATTTACGATGCATCTATCGGCACCTTTAAACTGCTTGAAAACCTGCTTGAATGGTCGCGTATTCAAACGGGTCGAACCAAACCAAATCCCGAGAACATCGATCTCAGTACTGTTGCAAATACCAGCCTTGGGTTCTTAAAACCACAGGCCGAAAAGAAAAATATCAAACTTTTCTCCGGCATCCATTTCGGCACCATTGCTTACTGCGATGAGAACATGATTACTACAGTGATCAGAAACCTGATCTCCAATGCGATCAAGTTCACACAGCCCGGTGGAAATGTCAGGATCTGGTCGGGTATCAGGGAGAACTATGTGGAAGTAACGGTTTCCGACAATGGAATCGGCATCCCTAAGGAGAGCATTTCTAAACTGTTCCGCCTCGACGAATCGGTAAAAACCAGGGGTACTGCCGGTGAACAGGGAACCGGACTGGGGCTTCTCCTCTGCCGTGAGTTCATAGAATTGAACAACGGGAAGATTGATGTTGAAAGTGAACCAGGAAAGGGAAGCCAGTTTAAATTCACACTACCAAAACAGTAAACAAAAAAGCCCTTTGTGGGGGCTTTTGCGGACCGGGAAATAAAAAAAGCCCCTTGTGGGGGCTTCTGCGGACCGGACGAGACTCGAACTCGCGACCTCCGCCGTGACAGGGCGGCATTCTAACCAACTGAACTACCGAACCAATATTTTATAAGCCCTAAGCCCTTTCGAAAACAATCGAACTTTTAAATTATCCTAAGATGTATTTAAAAGTGAAATACTGTGTGTACTTTACGTTTAAAGCGTGTGCAAAGATAAGTATTTATTTTTGATTTACAATCACTTTTTAAATTTATTTTTAATTTAATTAGTGACTCTCTCATTAACTGACACTTACAATTAGTGATCCCGTTTGGATTCGAACCAAAGACCTGCTCATTAGAAGTGAGCTGCTCTATCCAGCTGAGCTACGGAACCGTTTGTTATTTCAAAACTTAAAATGAAAAAAGGGAATGATTACTCATTCCCTCAGTCGGGGTGGCAGGATTCGAACCTGCGACCTCCTGGTCCCAAACCAGGCGCGATAACCGAGCTACGCTACACCCCGAATAAATTCGGCTTTCATTTTATTTGCTTAACTCTAGAACGTTTCCTAGAAAGCGAGTGCAAAGATAACTATATTTTCTTAATATGCAAGCATTATTAAAAAAAGATTGTGGAGGAAGCG
>CAYHCQ010000037.1:0-25051 GCA_964355115.1 uncultured Prolixibacteraceae bacterium
ATTATCGTTGAGCACCACCGAATGCGCCATGTTGTCGTCGAGTGTAGCCACGATCTCATGACCGATGCCCAGCCCCACATAGTTGATGCCGTTGGTATCGTAAATGTCGGCAAGGAGAAGCGGCGATTTACCTGTTTGTGCCCCCGAAACAAAGGCCTTATTGTCGAGGTAAAGGCCGATTTCAGGTCCCTGGTTTTCCGGGTTCACCGAAGGGTCCGTTCCGCCGATGATGATCTTGTCGGAGTAACCCGTTGCATCAAACTGGTTGCCGGGATCGGCAGCATAGTGGCTCAGCTTTCCGTTCCCGAACTGAAGGGCAATGTCGAGCGGCATCACAAACGAGTATTCAAAATTCCCCGATTTTACCTGGGTTACCCCGTCATACAGCACGCTGCTCTGCGTTTCAAAATTCTGTGGATAACTGTCGGAGGTATTGCCAAGCGTGGTATTGGTCACCGGCTTATCGAAGACCTTGCAGTTCATTGATCCGTTAAAGGAGGTGATTTTGGAACCGTAAATATCCTCGATGTGCCCTTTAACCAGCACGGTTGAAAGACCCAGTGCGGTATCGGCCTGATTCACCGCTTCGTTGTTGATCGACAGGGTGCGTACATTATATTTCGGGTAGTCGATGCTCTGGGCAGGATCGCCAAGCAGTACAAAATTCCGGATATTGTTGTTGTTCGCATTGTTGTTTTTCGAATGCCTGATCAGGTCGCCCATTTTCAGGTATTCGCCGTTTTCATCCTTATCCATCAGATGGGTGAAGAAACTGGTATCGAGCTTGAAATTGGAGGTGGCCAGGGCAAGTCGTGTCGTTGAATAGAGGGCAATGGCGCCGCCGTTGGGCTGCAGTATCACCATCTCGCCGGCGGTGAACCGTTCGGGGTTGTCGAACCGGCTGAATTCACAGGTGGCGGTTACAAACACAGGAAGGCGGTACCTGTTGGTCCAGCTGTTGATGTCGGCCACAGTGAGACATTTCTCATAACTCCAGCCATCTTCGCCGCCATGGCCGGTATAGTTAAGGATCAGGGTTCCTTTGTCTACCGCATCGTTGATGGCGATATTCACATCGGGAAAGCGGTTTCCGGCCGGTATCTGCAGCATCTTGTATGCATCAAAATAGATCTTGCTGATATTGTAGCCGGGATATTTGGTTGCAACAATGTCAACCAGCTCCTCGGCCTGGCGGAGGTGAAGGTTGTCGTTCTCATCGTCGGCGACAAAGGTGATAGAATTGCGCCAGTCTGAAATTGCCTCAGGCGAAACGGTGGAATACCGGAGGATCTTATCTACCATGGTCTGTGCCTGCTCCACGGTGGTTACCGGAAAACGGCCGATGCCCACGTCGATGTCGCCGTTCGACTCCTGACCTTCGTTGTCGCCCATGATGCCGAAATAGTCGTCGGTAACATAGGTGCCCACGAACTTCAGCGATTCGGTCGACTGGAATGTTGGGACCATATTGTTGTTACCCGGTATCCGGTGTTTGGGATCGTACGATCCGTCGCCGAAAAGCAGCAGATATTTCGGCTTGTTACTGGCACCTCCCCGGTCGTACAGCATCTTCATGAAGTCGCGGATGGCCGTGAGGTCGGGCCTTCCGCAACCAAATTCGTTGTAAACCTGCGTCGTGGTAACCACAAGGGTCGGGGTCGACTTCAGGTTTCTGTGATAATCGGCAAGCTGCTGGGCCTGGGTCATGAACAAGGGATGGGTTACTATTACCAGGGTGGAAGGTTCAATTGCATGAAGGTTCTGGTTTTCAACCACACCGCAGAATGCCACTTCGAATGTTGATGTTCCGTCGAAGGCAATGAATTCCCTGAGTGTATCGGTCGGCAGCCGGAATTTGAGGATGGCAGTGGAATCAATAAAGGTCGCTTCCACCCGCTTAATATCATCCTTTTTCGTAACATCCCATATTATCACCTCCGCTGTAGCACCTCGCATAACGAATTCCGTATTTTTCCCGGGTCCGACTGAGTTGACATTGCGAAAGGCCATCTGCGGACTGGTCCAGGCCAGGGTTCTTACACACGAAAGCTCCATGTAATTGAGCCATCCCAGTGAATTCTCGGAAGGCAGCCGGTACGACAGTGTGATCCTCTGCTCCGGTGCGGGCTGCTGCACCATGATTTTCTTAACCTTTAATTTTGCATACACCGACGGATTGTCGGGTTCGGTGAAATCAACCTGAATCGAATCCTGCTTCACACCGTTCGAATAAAGGGAAAAATAGCTGCTAGCCGTTGACTTGGCCGCCACATAAGTTCGAATCATAAGATCCGACGTTGTATCGATGTCCGGAAAGTGAAAATCGAAATCCCACGAATTTTTCGTATTGTTGAAAATCTCTCCGTACCATACCCTGCCCGACCGGATTAGGTTCCGCTCATCAAGTTCGTGGTAAGTGTAATCGTCAAACCGGTAGGCATAGGAGTTGGCAGGAAGCGTTGAAGATGGAAGCAACTGGATGCGCCTGCCTGGTCCCATGTCGGGAGTAAGAAAATAGTATGATGTGTCGGAATACATGTTCGACGCATGTGTGAACTGCCGCGTCACAATGTCGAAGGTCCACTTGTCTGACGACTCCCCGAAAAACAGGATATAGTCGCCGTCATTAAATATACCGTCTCCGCCATCCTCCACCTGGACGGTGTTTTCACGAAGATCGTCGACCCTGAAGGCCGAATTTACCTCGGGAAGCATCCCTGCCCCGTTGCCATAAATCCGCAGATTTGCAGGCTGAATAGCTGCCGGGTTGATACCCATGGCAACAAGGTCGGCATAGGTTACCTTATGGATACCGGTATGTGTAACCGCAAACTTATACCACTGTCCGGTGGCAAGAACCGAAATGTTTTTATGCGGCAGCTCTGCCTTTACAAGGGCAGGAACCAGGGCGATCAGCAATAAGAAATAAATTTTCCGGACCATGGGCTAAAAAGTTTGCAAAGGTAAATATTTAGCGGATCACAACCAATTTCGACGTCTGCTGGTGCGTGGTCCCGTCGGGAATCGTAACCAGTACACGGTAAACATATGTTCCTGAATCAACCTTCCAGCCGGCATCAGTCGTTCCGTCCCAGGTGACGGGTTCGATCCTGTAGCCGCTCGTGTAAAGTGACCTCCGGAAGGTCTTGATGAGTCTCCCGTAGAGTGTGAATATCTGTATCTCCACTTCGAGGTTCTCGTTTACCTGGTTCGTTTCGAAACTGAAAGTGGTATGATCCCGCATGGGGTTGGGGTAGTTATAAAGGTGCTCGTAGGCAAATCCGTTGGAGCTGACAACCACGAAATCGATGCCGGCCTCCGAGGAGTTGTTGTAAACATCCCAGACCTTGAGAACCAGGTGGTGTGCTCCTTCGGCCAGTTTGCTGAGGGGATAACCCAGCGTGCCGCTGGTAAATGTATTGAGATCGGTAACGTAGTAGTCGTTCAGGATGAGCGGTTCAGAGGTGCGGTCGTCGAGCACCGCGGTGATGTCGTGACCGATCCCGTTGCCTACCGTGTTGATGCCCGACTCATCGCTGATGTCGGCCAGTATCTTCGGATCCTGGTCAGTTATACCCCCTGAAACAAAATTCCGGGTGTTGATGAAGAGTGAGATTTCGGGCCCTCTGTCATCAAAAGGCGCCTCATTGTTATACCCGCCCACCACGATGTCGTCGCTGTATCCGTTGGCATCGGTCTCACTGCTGCGCGCATAGTAGCTGATCTTGCCCACACCATATTTATAGGCAATATCCTTGGGTACGATGAACGAAAATTCAAAGGAACCATCTACCACCGCAGCCTTCCCTTTGTATACCGGGTTTTTCCGGAGATAAAACTTTACCGGCGGACTCCCGTCGTTGCCTTTGGTCCAAACCTCTGAGGCTTTGTCATAAACCGTCGGAAAAACTGTTCCGGTGAAATCCTGGGCCTTGTTGCCGGCCAGGTCGCGCACTTCGCCCTTGATGGTAATCTCCATGAGTGCCTTGAGTGTATCAGGAACTGTTGTCGGAACCTGACTGTTGATCTCGGTGGTGACAACATCCAGTGCGGGATAATTCATTTTCAGGGCAGGATCGCCCAGAAGAACAAATTTACGTGTATTCGCATTAGAGCCGGACCCTGCCTTGGAGAGCATGATCAGGTCGCCCATCTTAAGGTACTCCCCGCCGGGCATGGTAAAGGCATGCTGGTAAAAGTTGTGGGAGAGAACGAAATTCGAACCGGCAAAGGTAGCCCGTGTCGTGGTAAACAGGGCGATGCCCCCACCCTCTCCGTTAAGGAATACCCATTCGCCTGCCGAAATGCGCTCGGGATCGTCGAACCTGCTGAATTCGCAGGTAGCAGTCATGAAGACCGGCATGTTGTCGAAATTGCGCCAGTTCCTGATGTCGGGAACCTCCAGCACCCTCTCATGTGCCCATCCTACCTCACCGCCATGCCCCACGTAATTAATGATAAGGGCGCCTTTTTCAACCCGCTTGTTGATGGCATCATTCACTTCGGGATATCGTTTTCCTCCCGGTGTTGATACCTGTGTGTAGGCATCCAGATAAATTTTATCGAGGTTAAAGTCCTTATAACCGTTTTCAATGATATCGCCCAGATTTTCGGAGTCGTTGATGAAGATATTTCCACCCTCATCCTGGTCATCGGCTACGAAACAGACTACATTCCTCCAGTCGTTTTTCACAGCATCGCTGTTTGAACAATAGTGAACAACCTTATCCACAGAAGCACGGGCTTCAGCTGCAGTCATCACTGCAAAACGGCCTACTCCCATGTCGAGATCGCCCGATGCACCCTGTCCCTCATTCTGATCGAGGATCACGAAATAGTCGTCGGTCACATAACTGTCGATCGGGTCGAGCGACTCCACCGACTGGAACGAGGGAACGAAATTGGTGTTGTCGGGAAGCCGGTTGCGGTAATCGTATGAAGCGTCCCCGAAAAGGAGCAGGTACTTCGGCTCTTTGCCGGGTTCTGCCCTGTTGTACATCATCCTGGCGAAATCGCGTATGGCGGTGATGTCCTGCGACCCGGACGAAAATTCATTGTAGATCTTTTCGGGCGTGGTCACAAATGTCGAAAGACCCGCATACTCTCCATGAAATGCGGCCAGCCTCCTGGCTTCATCCACAAAGGAGGGATGACTTACAATTATATAGTCAACCACCGGCGTGCCATGCAGGTCCTGATTTTCAACCTGACCGATAAACTCGGGTGCGTAAAAAGAGGTTCCGTCGAAGGCAATAAACTCACGGATCGTATCGGTGGGAAGGCGGAATTTCAGGTCGGCGCCCGAAGCGGTAGTCTGTATCTGCCTTATGTCGGCTGCCGAAGATATATCCCATACCTGGAGGTTCTGGCCGGAGGTGCCAAGGGTAAATTCCGAGATGCGGTCTTTCCCGGAGCCAAGCAATGACCGGAAAGCCATCTGCGTACCCGACATCTTCAGCAATCTCGCGGCATTGACCTCTATCCAGTTGAGCCAACCGGTACAATTAGAGTAGGGTTTGTTGTAAATCAGCTTCATGTCGATGACGTCGCCTGTTGCAGCATAACCTGCCGAGCCTTGTCGTTCGATGGCATAGGTATCTAAATAATTCGTTCCCGTGGGCGGAATGGTAATGGCTATCACCTGCTCGCTACCGATCATAAGCCGGAAGTTTGTGCTGCCGCTGGTCGAACGGGCCGCTGCATCGACCGTGATCTGCACGGGCTTTACCATGTCAATATTCGGAAACACGAAGGAGTAGTTGCGGCTTGTGGTAATTTCGAAATATTCGCCGTCGAACCACTCCCGTCCCGACTTGATGAGGTTCTTGCCATCTTTTTCATAGAAGGCGTAATCGTCGAATTTGCTTATGAAGTGGGTAGCCGGCAGGCCGCTGGAGGCTTCGGAGGTGATCCGTTTACCCGGCCCCATGTCGAAGGTGAGAAAATAGTAGGCGCGATCACTGAACAGGTTCTTCCTGTGCCTGAAAACATGGTCGGTTTTCGAATAGGTCCACACATCGGGCGACTGGCCGTAGAAAAGGATGTAATCACCGGGACTGAATTTTGTGGCACTGGAGGAGAATATGTAAATGGCGTTCTCGGTAAGGTCATCGGCCCGGGGAGTTGCGTTGGCCTCGGGAAGCATGCCTCCGCCGTTGCCATAGATCCTGAGATTCTGAGGGTTGACCGATCCCACCGGGATGCCCAGTTTGTTCATATCGTCGTAAGTGATCCGGTAAACTCCTGCAGTTGCCGTAGCGAACTTATACCAGCGCCCTGCGGCCAGAACCGAGTGTGCAGCAGCACTTGCAGATGATCTCACACGAGAACGTTCAGTGCGCGCAACGGTTTCGCCCGTCAGGCTGAAAGAGATCAGCCGCTCAAATTGTCCGGTCAAACCATTTTTGCGGATTGGCAGCACGGCTACTTCAGCAAAAAGCAGCTTTCGTCTCACCGAAATGGTGGAAAACAGGATCGGTTCAGCGCTCACCTTTTCCAGGCCCGGAATGGCCCGGGTCATGGGAACCGGCTCATAAACTTCATTGGTGATCTTTACACCTGCCACTGAATCATTTTCACCCGTAACCGACCAGGAAACATTGATAAATGGCAGAAGTCCGTACCCGAACCTCGTGCCGGAACCTGAAAAAGACATGCTGACAACAGGACCATAACCATCGGCTGAGTCGGCCTGAACCTTGTTCCACGACAGGCTGATATCGCGTTCAAATCTTTGTCCGACCGCGCTGCTCAAGCCCGATAAAACCAGAAAGACGACCAAAACAACTGCCTGGAGGGTAATTTTATGATGTATTTGCATGGTACGATCGTTAAATATAAGACAGCAAAACAGGGTAAAAGGTTTGCTGAAGATGAAAATTTACCGGGCCGGGATATTTATTGCAGAATTATTAACGTTATGCAGTTGGTAATATTGTAGCCTACAACACACCTGATTTTAATATTTTTCGTAATATTGTACCCCTGAATATGTTTGCCACTTAACCCCGGGAATGGTCAAAAAAATCGCGATAGTCGTCCTGTTTAGCTTCTTTCTGCTGATGAAACCGGCCTCCGCACAGGATCCGGAATTCTCTCAGTTTTACGCCAACCCGCTCTATCTCAACCCCGCACTGGCAGGGATAAACATCTGTCCCAGGATCATTGCCAACTACCGCAACCAGTGGCCGTCACTCGACAACGCATTTGTTGCCTACAATGCCTCCTTCGATCAGTATTTCGATGTTCTTCATGGCGGGGTCGGACTGCTGCTTACCACCGACCGTGCATCAGGAGGGAATCTGAACACCACCATAATCGGATTGATGTATGCTTACAAATTCAACATCACGGGCCATCTTCAGGCCAGTGCTGCCCTCAAGGTAAACTATTACCAGCGCAGCCTGCAATGGCAAAACCTCACCTTCGAGGACATGATCGACCCGCAGTCGGGTTTCACGCTGCCTACGAGCGAAAAGCCCCCCGACAACTCAACTGTCGGGGTCCCCGATTTTTCTGCCGGCGTTTTCCTTGCATACGACGACCTGGTGTACGGAGGTATTGCCGTCGACCACCTGTCGCAGCCCAAGATCGGTTTTTATGCCTCCAACAGCACCCAGCTCTACATGAAATATACAGTGCATGTAGGCTCGGTCATCAACCTGAAGAAGGGTGGCAGCTGGGGCGATGACCGGGAGTTTTCGATCTCCCCTAACATTTTATATCAGCAGCAGTTCAATTTTCACCAGCTCAACATCGGCTTATACCTTACCATCGACCCCTTCGTGGGGGGATTATGGTTCCGCCATAACTTCGAAAACGCCGATGCACTCATTCCGATGATCGGTTTTCACTGGAAAAGTCTGCGCGTAGGATATAGTTACGACTATACGGTTTCCAACCTGCAGGGCGCGTCTGGCGGGGCTCACGAGGTATCCGCCTCATGGCAGTTCCCGTGTATTGAAAAAAAGAGACACATCCGGGCAATAAAATGTCCGCGTTTTTAGTTATTATTGCAAAAATTTTCAAACGGATGAAAATTCAAAGGATATTACAACTCAGCGCTCTCATCGCCATCATAGCCATGACAGGCGCCTGTAAAAAGAGTGGCAGTTCCCGCAGTACCGGTTGGGATTACAACAACCCGAAAAACGGAGGCTTCGAAGTCAGGGATTTCGCCGACCAGGAAACTGGTCCGGGCCTTGTATTCATCGAAGGAGGCACATTTACCATGGGCCAGTCACAGGATGATGTGATGTTCGACTGGAACAATGCACCCCGCCGTGTTACGGTAGCCAGTTTTTATATGGATGAAACCGAGGTACGCAACCTCGATTATATCGAATACCTCTACTGGCTCAACCGCGTATACGGTACCAACTACCCCGGGGTTTACCGCAAAGCCCTCCCCGATTCACTCGTATGGCGCGACAAACTCGCCTACAACGAACCCCTCGTGGAGTATTATTTCCGCCATCCTGCCTACCGCAACTACCCTGTTGTGGGTGTAACCTGGACACAGGCCAACGACTACTGCGCCTGGCGTACCGACCGCGTAAACGAGATGTTGCTTATCCGTAAAGGCATTCTCGCCATGGATCCCGCCCAGAAGGATGAAAACAACTTCAACACCGAAGCCTATCTCGCCGGACAGTATGAAGGACTCGTTGACAAGCCGCTGCCCGACCTCAATCCAAACGGTACCGGCACCCGCAAGGTGAAGATGGAAGACGGGATCATGCTTCCGAAATACCGCCTCCCGACCGAAGCCGAATGGGAATATGCAGCCTGGGGCCTCGTTGGCAATACACTGTATGAGCGCGTTGTTGAAAAGAAAAACTATCCCTGGAACGGGAACCAGACACGTACAAGCGAATCGCGCTACTACGGCAGTATGATGGACAACTTCCGCCGTGGCAAAGGCGACTATATGGGAGTTGCCGGCAACCTCAACGATGGCGCCGACATCCCTGCCCCCTGCGGATCCTATTTCCCCAACGACTACGGCCTTTACAACATGGCAGGTAACGTGAGCGAATGGGTGCTCGACGTTTACCGCCCTCTGTCGTTCGAAGATGTATCCGGACTCAGGCCTTTCCGCGGGAACGTGTTCCAGACCCCCATGCGCGATGCCGAAGGATTCCTTGCTGAAAAAGACAGTCTCGGCCGCCTCAAATACCGCAACATTACCACGGCTGAAGCCGCCACCCGCAAGAACTACCGCAAGGCCGACAATATCAACTACCTCGATGGCGACTATGCTTCAAGTATCGACAACAACCTCTGGAAAGAGAACCCCACCGATACCAGTGCGACCAACACCATGTACCAGTATGGCATGAGTTCCCTTATCAGCGACCATGCAAGAGTTTACAAGGGCGGTAGCTGGAAAGATCCTGCCTTCTACCTCAGCCCCAGCCAGCGCCGTTATCTCGACGAAAGTGATGCTTCTGATGCCATTGGCTTCCGTTGCGCCATGACACGTGTAGGTGGCGGAATGAGCGGAAAATGACAATCAGCCCGGAATCGATCTATCCGATATTCCAGGAACATCCTGTAATTTCTACCGACAGCCGGAAGGTACCTTCCGGCTGTCTCTTTTTTGCCCTGAAGGGCGACAATTTCAATGGCAACCTCTTTGCCCGCCAGGCGCTTGAACAGGGAGCTGCCTTCGCCGTTATCGATGAGCCTCAGGCGAACGATTCTACCCACCCTCAAGGCGATACACAGTTAATCGATGACCCCAGGTACATCCTGGTGAACAACGTACTTGAGTTTCTGCAGCAACTCGCGCGCTACCACCGGCGGCAACTCTCCATCCCGGTAATTGCCATCACCGGCACCAACGGAAAAACCACCACCAAAGAGTTGGTAAATGCGGTGCTTTCCGCGAAATTCCGGACAACGGCAACGCAGGGAAACCTGAACAACCACATCGGGGTCCCGCTGACGCTGCTATCGGTTACCGCAGCGACAGAGATCGCCATCATCGAAATGGGAGCCAACCACCCGGGCGAGATCGACCTCCTCTGCCGGATCGCCGAACCCGGCTTCGGACTCATAACCAACATCGGCAAGGCCCACCTCGAAGGGTTCGGCGGGTACGAAGGGGTGATCAGGACCAAAACTGAACTCTACCGCTACATTCATGCGAATAAAGGTACGCTCTTCATCAACAAGGACAACCCCCTGCTGATGGAACATGCCGCCGGAACCAGCCAGGTAACCTATGGCGCCGCAGCCGGCCAGGCAACCTATGATGCCGGAACCCGCCAGGCAACTTATGGCGTCCCTCCCGCCAATCTGGCCATGACAACGATGCAAGCCACACCCTGTGTGGAGATGGAAATTGTGCCGCATGATCAGCCTGCCTATTCGATAAAATCAAAACTCTACGGCGGATACAATGCACCGAATATTCTGGCAGCTGTAACTATCGGACACTATTTCGGCATCAGCTCCCCCGCGATCGCAGCGGCTATCGGATCCTATGAACCATCAAATAACCGGTCGCAGATAATGAAAACCGCCACCAACGTGCTCATCCTGGATGCCTACAACGCCAACCCCAGCAGCATGGAGGCCGCGGTCACAACCTTTGCCGCGGCAGGGTATGAGGACAAAACCGTGATCCTGGGCGACATGCTCGAACTGGGCGACGAGACCGATACCGAACACACACGGCTGATGGAGCTTGTTGCAGAACAGAAATTCACCCGGGTTTACCTCGTGGGACCGGCCTTCACGCGCCTCAACACCCGCCGCGAAAACACCTGCTTCGGCGACAGCGAACTTGCCTCGTTATGGTTTACACACAACAAACTTCAAGGCAGCACAATATTGATAAAAGGATCAAGGGGTATAAGGCTGGAAATAATTGTTGAAACTCTGTGACTCTGTGACTCTGTGACCCTGTGACTCTGTGACTCTATGACCCAGGATAAACCCACATACAATATCATCGGCCTGATGTCCGGCACCTCGCTCGACGGACTCGATATTGCCGATTGCCGGTTTGAAATGGTTGATGGCAGATGGAATTATGAGATCCTGAATGCAGAAACGATACCTTACACTCCCGAATGGCAAGAGCGGCTGGCGGGAGTCGAAAATGATACCGCCCTCGGATTTGTGCAAACCGACATCGGATACGGCCACCTGCTGGGTAAGCTTACCCGTGACTTCATCGAAAAGTACGATCTCAACCCCGATTTCATCGCCTCACACGGACATACGGTTTTTCATCAGCCGGAGCGGAGAATTACCAGCCAGATCGGCCATGGCTCGGCCATTGCCGCCGGGGCCGGAACCCCGGTCGTATGCGACTTCCGTACGCTTGATGTTGCACTTGGCGGGCAGGGCGCACCGCTGGTACCCATCGGCGACAGGCTGCTCTTCCCCGGCTACGATTACTGCCTCAACCTTGGCGGGTTTGCCAATATTTCGGCCGAATTGCAGGGAAACCGCATCGCTTTTGATGTCGTGCCGGCAAATATTGTCCTTAATTCCCTCGCGCAAATGGTGGGTGTATCATACGATCACAACGGAGATCTGGCACGCAGCGGGAAAATCATTCCGCTCCTCCTTGATGAACTTAACGGTCTCCCTTACTACTCCCAGCCACCACCCAAATCGCTGGGCAAAGAGAGGGTGGTTAAAACCATCTACCCTTTACTGGAGAGATCCCGGGAAAGCCTTAATGACCAGCTTGCGACATTTTGCGAACACATTGCCCTTCAGATCGGCGCTGTAACAGGTCGAAACCGGGTAAATAAATTACTCATTACCGGCGGTGGCGCCCTCAACGGATTCCTGGTTAAAAGAATCGGGAAACATGCGCTACCCTCCATCGTCATTCCCGATATAAATACCATCAACTACAAGGAGGCACTCATTTTCGCCTTCCTCGGACTCCTGCGTTGGCGCGGCGAAAATAATTGTCTGAAGTCTGTTACCGGCGCCGCCTGCGACAATACCGGCGGGGCCATCTACCATTTTACACGGCCGTAGAGATGGACTACAAAGAAACCCTTGACTACCTCTTTGCGCAGCTTCCCATGTATCATCGCATCGGGGCGGCAGCCTACAAGCCCGACCTTGAAAATACTGTTGCCATATGCAACCTGCTCGGCAACCCTCACAACAGTTTTCCGACGGTACATGTTGCCGGCACCAATGGCAAAGGTTCCGTGTCGCATATGCTCGCCTCCATACTGCAGAACTGCGGACTCAAAACCGGACTTTACACCTCACCCCACCTGACAGACTTCCGCGAAAGGATCCGGGTCAACGGCAAAATGATCAGCGAGGAGGCAGTAGTTTCCTTTGTTGGGAGGTACTGCAACGATTTTGAAACCATCCGCCCCTCCTTCTTCGAAATGACGGTCGGCATGGCTTTCGATTTTTTCAGGCAGGAGCGGGTCGACATTGCCGTGATCGAGGTAGGTTTAGGCGGCCGGCTCGATTCGACCAACATCATCACCCCGGTGCTGTCGGTGATCACCAACGTGAGTTTCGACCACATGCAGCTGCTTGGCGAAACTCTCGAACAAATTGCCATTGAAAAGGCGGGTATCATCAAGCCCGGAATCCCGGTCCTTATCGGTGAATCACAACCCGAAACACAGGAGGTTTTCAGGCGTACGGCAGAGAAAGCCGGAACAAAAATCACCTTTGCCGACCGGATATACAGTGCAAAAAACTGCCTGCTTACAACCAGCTATCCGAATCAGCTGGTTATGGACATTTACCGGCTTACGGAACCCTTCCTTAAAAAACTGTCATCACCACTGGCCGGACTCTACCAGCAGAAAAACATCATAACAGTTCTGGGGGCCTGCGAGCAACTGAACGGCACCGGCATGCAGATTTCACCTTCGGCCATGCGGTCGGGAATCCGCGACGTGATAACCAATACCGGTTTTGCAGGGAGATGGCAGCTACTGGGCGAGAATCCGCTCACCCTCTGCGATACCGGGCACAATGAGGAGGGAATGAGGCAGGTGCTTTCACAGATTGCCGGAACCCCGCATGCAATGCTCCATTTCGTATTCGGTGTGGTAAATGATAAATCGATTGCAAAGATCCTTGAATTGCTGCCCCGGGAGGCCACCTACTACTTCTGCAAGGCCGACATACCCCGCGGGCTCGATGCCGGCGAACTCCTTGAGATGGCCAGTTCAGCAGGCCTGGCAGGCAAAAGATATGATTCGGTAAAAGCGGCTCTGGAAGCAGCCCGAAACTCAGCAGGCCCCGACGACCTGGTATTTGTGGGAGGAAGCACCTTTATTGTAGCAGAAGTAATTTAACTCTTCATTCTTCACTCTTAACTCTTAATTCTTTCAATTATCCCCCCGAAATCAGGTGCAGAACACTCACATCGTCCCCGTCCTTGATGGCTGCGGTATCGTACTCTGTTTTCTTAACAAGATCGCCGTTAATCTTAATAACCAGCATCTTGAACGTAAAATTGCGTTCCTGTAAAAGTTGCTTTACCGTAAGCGTATCCTGTGTAAACTTCGCCGGATTGTTATTCAATGTGATCTTCATCGGAAACCTCTCTGTTTTAAACGAATGCACAAATTTTTCACCATGTCACCTTGTCACCTTGTCACCTCGTCACCTCGTCACCTTGTCACCATTCCACCATCTCCCAGCAATATCTCCAGCACGGTATTGGCCTGCATGTTTGCCACCATCCCCACCCTGGGGGCCAAAGGAGGCAATTCCGGTCCGGCTTCAGAAACCTCATCCCCGCAAATATAGACATTGTCGAGGCGCCGGGAGTGAATAATCTCATTTTTTCCCCAGCCGGCCATGCCCAATCCGACGACAAGCGGCTTTCCGGGCAGCAGATCAAGCACAGTTTCTATCAGCATCTCCTTCTGGTCGGCCAGGTCGAAGGCCTCCACGATCACATCGCAATCCCCGAACAGCGACTCAACATTGCCCTCCGTCACCCTGATGTCGTGGGCAATCACCTTCACATCAGGATTGATTTTAGCAATATTCTCCTGAAGGGCTATCGCCTTTTTAAACCCGACCTGGGATAAAAAGTAGTACTGGCGGTTGAGGTTTGATGCATCCACGAGATCAAAATCGGCAATTACCAGATCACCAACACCCACCCGGGCAAGCGCCACGGCACAGTTTGACCCCAGTCCGCCGCAGCCGGCTATACCGACCCTTTTGGTTTTGAGTATGTCCCTGATCTGGTCGAAGGTCATCGGACGCTGTGAGTTAAGAGTGATGAGTTAAGAGTTAAGAGTTAATTTTCAAATATTTTTTAGTCAACTACAAAAATAACAAATTTTGAATCAACGAATTCCTTACTTGTCGCAACAACTCTTAACTCATCACTCTTAACTCTTACCTCTTAACTCTTAACTCTTAACTCATCACTCTTAACTCTTAACTCTTTCCGTCTTCGATATGCAGCAAAAAACCGATCGAACTTTATGATTGACGCCCATTTACGTGAAATCTTTTTTGTTACTTTTGTATCGTTAAATGATTCACAAAAAACCAAAATATCATCCTATGACATTCGAGGAATTCAAGAAAACCCACAAGCTGCTGCAGCAGTTCAAATACACCTGGGCACCAATCGAAAAAGGTTATAACAACCGCAGTATTTACATCAATGTCGGCGACCTCACCATCAGGGAGAAGCCGGTATCGCAGGAGATGAAAGAGAAATTCATCGGCGGCAAGGGGTTCGACCTCCGGCTTCTGTGGGATGCCACCACCCCGGAAACGAAATGGAACGACCCTGAGAACGAGATCGTAATCTCCGGCGGCCCCTGCTGTGGCATTACACAGTATTCGGGCTCGGGCAAGGCCATCTGCTGCGCCATCAGTCCGCAAACCGACATCGTCGTCGATTCCAACGTTGGCGGTTTCTTCGGCCCATTCCTCAAGTTCTGTGGTTTCGACGCACTCGAGATCCAGGGAAAATCGGACCAGGAGGTGATGGTTCTTTTCGATGAGGCCCGCGAGGTGATCGAGATCTACGAAGCCGGCGACCTTCCTTCCGACAGCCATGTACTGGCTGAAGAGCTGCACGACATGCTGGCCGACCCCGCCAATGAAAAGGATAAATACAATGTCTCGGTGGTATCTGCAGGAACCGCTGCTGAACACTCCCTCATAGGAATGCTTAACTTCAGCTTTTATGATATCAAGCGCAAGAAGGTCAGACTGAAACAGGCCGGCCGTGGCGGTATCGGTACCGTACTACGCGACAAGAAGATCAAGGCGGTTGTGGCCCATGTAAAGACAATCGGTGGAAACCGAAATAATGTCGTGAACATGGAGGCTATCCAGGAGCGCGGTCGTACCTTCAATAAGGAGATGCGCGACCTCGACGACAAGCAGTGCGAAATGCGCACGAAGGGAACCGCCCACCTCACCCTCGTCATGAACGACTACGACCTCCTGCCGGTCAATAATTTCAAGTTCGGCAGCCATCCGGATGCCACAAAGATCAGCGGTGATGTGTGGAAATCCTATTTTACCCAGGGTGTTCCCGACGGATGCTGGGTGGGTTGCAATATGGCCTGCGCAAAAGGGGTCGATAACTACGAACTCCGCTCAGGACCCTACAAAGGAGACAAGGTCATCGTCGACGGTCCCGAATATGAAACAACCTCTTCGCTGGGTTCAATTGCCGGCATTTTCAACCCCGACTTCACCATCGAGGCAAACTTTTATTGCGATACTTATGGCATCTGCACCATCAGCTGGGGCAGTATTCTCGGCTTTGTGATGGAGTGCTACGAAAACGGAATCCTTAACGAAGAGCGCACCGGCGGAATGAAGCTCAACTTTGGCAACGCTGATACCGCAATGGAGTTGCTTCACCAGCTGTCGCGCGGTGAGGGATTCGGTGTTACCGCCGGACTGGGAGTTCGCAAGATGAAAGAGCTCTTTGCGAAGAACGGTTGGGGCGATGCCGCCTTCATGCAGGATATCGGCATGGAAAACAAAGGACTCGAGTATTCACAGTATGTTTCGAAGGAGTCGCTGGCCCAGCAGGGTGGTTATGCCATGACCAACAAGGGTCCGCAGCACGACGAAGCCTGGCTCATCTTCATGGACATGGTGAACAACCAGATCCCCACCTTTGAGAAAAAGGCAGAGGCGCTGCACTATTTTCCGATGTTCCGCACCTGGTTCGGACTCGCCGGATTCTGCAAGCTTCCATGGAACGACGTGGAGCCCGAAGACAATGCCCAAAATGCTGAGCCGGCCAAGGTTCCGCAGCATGTCGACAACTACGTTACGATCTTCAATGCCGTTACCGGTGCAACTATCGACAAACATGAGATCATCCGCATGTCGGAACGGGTTTATAATTTCCAGCGTATCTTCAACATCCGCCGGGGCAAGGGACTTCGCATTCACGATGCACAGCCCTACCGTGCCTGCGGACCGGTTACCGCAGAGGAGTACGAATCACGGGCAGAACGGTACGACAAGCAATTGCTCGAACTGGTGAACTTCGATCCCGCCGGAAAATCAACCGAAGAGAAGATGAAGGTACTCCGCAAATACCGCGAAAACCGTTACGAACAGCTGCTCGATGCAGTTTACGAGCGTCGTGGCTGGACTAAAAACGGAGTACCAAAGATCGAACACCTGAAAAAAATCGGAATGGATCTGCCTGAACTCATCGAGGTGGTGACACCTCTGCAGTAGTATGGAAAACCTGATCCAGGGAACTGTAAAATTTCGCAAGACCGATTTTGAAGAGCACAGGGAACTCTTCAAACGGATCAGCGAGGCACAAAATCCCCATACCCTTTTCATTGGCTGCAGCGATTCGAGGGTCGTTCCCAATTTCATTACCAAAACTTTGCCCGGCGAGATCTTTGTGATCAGGAACATTGCCAATATTGTACCGGTTTACCAGTCGACAGGCAGCTATCTGGGCACCACCGCAGCTATCGAATTTGCCGTTCAGGCCCTGAATGTTGAGAATATTTTAATCTGCGGCCATTCCAACTGCGGAGGATGTGCAGCGTTGTTTAAATCAGACGAAGAACTCAGCCACATTCCCCACACTAAAAAATGGCTTGAACTGGCACAGCCTGTCAGGGAAAAGGTTATGAAAGCTCTCCCCGATCCCGGCGACACGGCAGCCCGTGAATGGCTAACCGAACAGATGAACGTCGTGGAACAACTCCAGCACCTGCTCACCTATCCCTATATCCGGCAGAAATTTTGTGAAGGCAGGCTGAATCTCATCGGCTGGCATTATATCATCGAAACCGGCGAGATCTTCGGATACAACAGGGAGAAAGGGGTGTTTGAACTGATCAACTGAAAGCGTGACACGTGACGGAAAAACGTGACGCGTGACGGAAAAACGTGACGCGTGACGGGTGACGCGTGACAGATGACGGAAAATCATCAATTATCAACTATCAATTGTCAATTATCAATTATCAATGGCATTTATCCACCTTCATATACGGATAGGTAAACTCGGTAGGCGGCATCAGGGTCTCCTTGATGGTGCGGGGATTGGTCCAGCGGAGCAGGTTGAGGTGGCTGCCGGATTTGTCGTTGGTACCCGATCCACGGGCGCCGCCGAAAGGCTGCTGTCCGACCACTGCCCCTGAGGGTTTGTCGTTGAAGTAGAAGTTGCCGGCGGCGTAACGCAGTACCCGGCAGGCAGTATTGATGGCCTCACGGTCCTTCGAAAACACCGAACCTGTAAGTCCGTAGGGTGAGGTCTGGTCGCAGATCTGCAGGGTCTCTTCAAACTCCTTATCCTTGTAAACGTAAATGGTCATAACCGGACCGAAGATCTCCTCTTCCATAGTCTTGAAATGGGGATTGGTGGTCTTGATCACGGTTGGCTGCACGAAATAACCCACCGACTTGTCGCCGGTTCCGCCGAAAAGGACCTCGGCATCGGCCGACTTCTTTGCATAATCAATATATCCCATGATATTGTCGAACGATGCTTCATCAATCACGGCATTCATAAAGTGGCTGAACTCGCGCACATCGCCCACGGTAATCCGTCCGATCATATCTCCGATGCGTGTCTTCACCTCGGGCCACATCGACTCAGGGACATAGGCCCGCGAGGCTGCTGAACATTTCTGTCCCTGGTATTCGAAAGCGCCGCGTACAATGGCCACCGACACCTCCTGGGGATCGGACGAAGGATGCACAAAGATGAAGTCCTTGCCTCCGGTCTCCCCCACGATGCGCGGGTAGGAGCGGTAGTTAGCCATGTTCTGGGCTGCGGAGAGCCATAGACTGTTGAAGGTATTGTTGGATCCCGTAAAGTGGATGCCGGCAAGGTCGCGGTGCGCCATCACGGTTTTGCCGATAAGACTGCCGGAACCCGGAATGAAATTGATTACGCCGTCGGGCAGTCCGGCCTCTTTGAAGACCTGCATCAGGAAATAGTTCGAAAGCAGGGAGGTGGTTGCCGGTTTCCATACAGTTGTATTGCCCATCAGCGCCGGCGCCATGTTGAGGTTGGAGGCGATGGCGGTAAAATTAAAGGGGGAAACTGTAAAGACAAAGCCTTCGAGCGGACGGTATTCGATGCGGTTGATGATCCCTGGCTGCGAATGTGGCTGCTCCTTGTAGATCTCGGAGATAAAGTAGGCGTTGAAGTTGAGAAAGTCAATGGTTTCGCAGGCGGCATCGATCTCGGCCTGGAACGCGCTCTTGTCCTGACCCAGCATCGTGGCAGCATTGATCAGATAACGGTATTTCTTCGACAGCAGTTCGGCGGCTTTCAGGGTGATGGAAACCCTGTCGACCCATGGAAACGACTCCCACTCCTTATGCGCCTTCAGCGCGGCATCGATGGCCATCTTCACCTCTGCCTCACCGGCCATATGATAGGTGGCAAGTACATGTTGGTGATCGTGCGGCATCACAACCTTCCCGGTTTTGCCCGTACGAACCTCCTTGCCGCCAATGATCAGCGGGATATCCTGAACCTCTGAACTCAGCCGGTCCAGTTCGGCATTCAATGATTTTCTCTCCTTGCATCCGGGGGCATAACTAAGTGTATGCTCATTCTGCGGACGGTCTATATTAAATATGGCGTTGTTCATACAATGTTTGATTTAAGCACAAAATTAAATAATTTATTCGTTATGCAATTTCCGACATATCGGAAACGGGATGCGAGATGCAGGATGCAGGATGCAAAGATATGAATTATTTAGATTTGTTCTAAATTAATTCTTTTTTCCTGCTTTTGAGAAAAAATGCCAACACAACAAGCAGGGCCGAAAGGGCGGTCATGGCCAGAAATGAATAGCCAAAGCCGGTGGTTTTGCCGGGGTCAGCGGAGGCAATGGCACCCACGAGCGCGGCACCGGTTAGCTGACCAATGGAGATGAAAATGATCAGCATCCCCTGGGTCGAGGCACGATCCTTGGCAGATACCTCATTCAGCATAATGTAGTTGAGCGATGCCCGCATGGCCAGACCGAAACCAAGACACGCTTCTGCGATGTAAAAGATGTTCATATTCTGCGAAAGCCGGCTGAACAGGAACAACGCAACCGTGGCGATGGCAAGTCCGAAGAAAATGATGATGCGGGAACCGACTTTGTCGACAAGCCTGCCGCTGAGAGGCGAACCGATGGCCGTTGCCACAACCAGAGGAAGCAGCATGAAGCTGGCTTTGGAAGGCGCCACTCCAAAAAGATCGACGGCCAGTTTGGGGAGGAATACTATGCTCGACTGAAACAACCCCAGGCCAAAAGCTATGATCCCGACAAGCCGTACCTGGCGCGCATTGAACAGTTTGATATTGAGTATCGAATCCTTCTGAGTCTGTTCATACATGACAAGGATGGGGGTAAGTATCAGGACAAGCATAAAAAAGGGAAGCACCGACCATGAGCCCAGGCTCACTTCAATATTCGCCAGGTCAACATTATTCATCCCCAGTGCAAAACTGGAAAGTACAACCCCCAGCATGATGATGCCGGCCCAGTCAATTTCAGGCTTCTCTTCGGCCGTTCTTCCCGGAAGCAGCCGGATCGCAAAGACAATCAGCAAAACCGCAACAGGCAGGTTAATCAGAAAAAGGGCATTCCAGTCGAAATAGAGCAGCATCAGCCCTGCAATGAACGGACCGATGATAAAGGCAATGCCGAATACCGCACCAATCAGTCCCAGCGCCCTGCCTCGTTTCTCAACCGGAAAAACATCCCCGATCACAGCCGTGGCAACCGGAAAAATCCCGGCAGAACCGACTCCCTGAATAGCCCGCCCGATGAGCAGCAGCGTGATGTCGTGCGACAATGCCACAAGGGCCGATCCTACACCGAAAATGGCGACCGATACTACATATAGGTTACGGCGCCCATGAATGTCGGAAAGCTTCGCCATCAATGGAATCCCGACAAGGTTGAACAACACGTAAATCGAGAAAATCCAGGTGAGTTCATGCTCCGTAACCTTCATGGTTTTCTCAATCGAAGGGATGGCAGGTCCCACGATGGAGATGTCGAGAGCTCCCATCAGAACCCCGATAAAAAGCAGGATCAGTATTTTAGTATTCTTTGTTTCAGCAGACATACAACGGCTCCGGTAAGTTTGATGTAATTTGTATTCATTCTAAATTATGTTGCAAATATAGAAAATTTAAACCACCATTGGATATGCAACTAACGACATATCGTAAAATCGATTACTTTTGTGGGGACAAAGTCACAGAGTCACAAAGTCACAAAGTCACAGAGTCACAAAGTCACAGAGTCACAGAGTCACATTTTACCATTTTTCATTTGGTCCATGGAGACAAAATTCACCAACAAACTGTCCGATATCCGGCTTCACTACAAGATCTGGATGTCGGATGAAAAGGAAGAGGGGATCCTCGGCGACGGCAAGTGGCAGATGCTGAAGCTCATCGACGAAAAGGGCTCCCTCAAGGCTGCCTGCGATGAGTTGGGATACACCTATCGCCGTACCTGGGGCAACCTGCAAAAGATCGAGAAGTTCTTCGGGTTTCCTCTGTTGGAGACATTCCGCGGCGGGGCAGATGGTGGGAAGACCGTTCTCACAGAGGAGGGCCGCCGCCTTGTAAGGGCCTTCGATGTCTTCCATAAAACAGTAGATACTACGATTAACAAGGGGTTTGAGGAGTTTGTGAAGGAGTTGAAGAAATAGGCAATGGGCAATAGGCATTAGGCATTAGGAAATTCAATTTTGCCATTTTAGATCTTGCAATTTTACATTTGAATCTGGTTTAAACAAAACAATCAACCCAAAAAGTCTGACATGATGATCAGAAAAATCACTTCTGCTCTAGCTGCGGTACTCTTCACAGTGATAGGGACAGTTGCACAAACCACCCCTCAGAAACTAAGCGGCGAACTCATCATTTTTCATGCGGGAAGTCTTTCGGTGCCTATGAAAGAGGTGGCAGCTGCGTTCAATAAGATATATCCCAACGTGAAGGTCCTCATGGAATCGGCTGGCAGCTTGGCATCGGCCAGAAAGATCACCGACCTGAACCGTCCGTGCGACATCATGGCCGCCTCCGATTATGCCGTTATCGACAATATGCTGGTGCCTCAATACACCGACTGGAACATTCGATTTGTGAGCAATGAACTCTCCATTGTGTACCACGAAAAATCGCGTTATGCCAAAGAGATCAGCAGCAAAAACTGGTACGACATCCTGATGAAGGGCGATGTGGCTTTTGGCCGTGCCGACCCCAACGGCGACCCCTGCGGATACCGCACCGTGCTTACCCTTCAGCTGGCCGAGACATACTATAAAAGGCCTGGCCTCGCCAACCGGATGCTGGCCAAGGACCTCAACTACATTCGCCCCAAGGAGGTCGACCTGGTAGCAATGCTCGAATCGGGAAGCATCGATTACATCTTCCTTTACCGCTCAGTAGCCCTGCAGCATAAACTGAAATACTTGATACTTCCCGACGAAATCAACCTCAAGAGTCCTGCATTTGCAGAAAAGTATGCCGCCGCCTCCACCGAGATCAACGGCAAGGAGCCCGGAAAAAAGGAGGTGGTGAAGGGCGAGCCCATGGTTTACGGCATCACCATTCTGCGCGATGCACCCAATAAAGAGGCGGCCATAGCATTTGTGAAGTTCCTGCTCACCAAAAGTGAGGGGATGGCCATCATGGAGAGGAACGGGCAACCTTCTGTGATCCCTATGCCAGTGAAATATTACGACAGACTGCCTGAGGCGCTGAAGGGATTTGCGACGAGGCAATAATTGACAATTTACACATGGTAATTAAATAGTTGATATTTGAAGAGGGGGAGTTCATTAAACCTGGTTTTTGTTTTTCTTGGAGGGCTTGTACTGCTTTTTATTGTGGCACCGCTGCTGGGAATGTTCCTTCAAACGAGTCCGCAGAGCCTGTTCAACACGGCAAAGGAGGCAGAGGTTCAGAACAGCATCTGGCTGACCATCTGGACATCGATGGCGGGAACACTGATCTTTTCCATTGCGGCCATTCCCCTTGCGTACCTGCTGGCCAGGAAACCCTTCCCTGGAAAGCGGCTGGTGACAGGCATCATCGACCTGCCGGTGGTGATACCCCACTCCGCAGCCGGTATAGCCCTGCTGGGATTTGTTAGCCGCGATTCGGCACTCGGACAGATGGGATCTGCCGTGGGACTGAACTTTATCGGCCATCCGGCCGGCATCGCCATTGCCATGGCCTTCGTGAGCATCCCCTACCTGATCAACACCGCCAGGGATGGGTTTGCGGGGGTTCCCGAGCGGCTCGAAAAAGCCGCCTTCACGCTGGGGGCTACCCCGACCCGGGTCTTCTTCACCATCTCGCTGCCGCTGGCGTGGCGCAATATCGTGTCGGGACTCATCCTGATGTTTGCACGCGGCATGAGCGAATTCGGCGCCGTAATCATCATCGCCTACCACCCCATGATCACACCGGTGCTCATCTATGAACGGTTTGGCGCCTTCGGACTGAAATATGCCCGGCCAGTGTCGGTGCTGTTCATTCTCATTTCATTGGGACTCTTCATCCTGTTCAGGTGGCTGGCGAGAAATAAAAATAGCGACATGGTGAAATGGTGAAATTGTAAAAAATTATCAATTATCAACTGTCAATTATCAATTATATATTGCTAATTATCAACAACATATCCAAGAAGTTCCCTGACTTCGCTCTGAACGGCATCTCCTTCGAGGTTGCCAGGGGCGACTACTTCGTCCTCCTCGGTGAATCGGGGGCGGGCAAGTCGATGGTGCTCGAGACCATTGCCGGTTTGCTGGCCTCCGACAGTGGATTTGTGGAGCTTGATGGCAAAGATATCACAAGGGAGAAGATTCAGCACCGGGGCATCGGTCTTGTTTTCCAGGACCATGCAGTGTTTCCCCACCTGAGCGTGCGCGACAACATCCGTTATGCCCTGCATGGATCGCAACTCACAAACACCGAAAGGGAGGAGCAGGTTCAATCCATCGCCGCCCGTCTCAGCATCACCGAACTGCTGGGGCGCCGGCCTTCCACACTTTCCGGGGGCGAACTTCAGCGGGTAGCCCTGGCTCGCACCCTTATCCAGAAACCGGCCATCCTGCTGCTCGACGAACCGCTGGCCTCACTGGATACTCGTCTCAAATCGGAGCTCAGGTCACTGCTGCGACATATCCATCGCGAGGGACAAACCATCCTGCATGTCACCCACGATTACGAGGAGGCCCTCACGCTGGGAACAAAGGTTGCCGTGATCCATGATGGACAGATCATCCAGCAAGGCCGGCCAGGCGACGTCTTCCACGCCCCGAAGTCGGAATTCGTGGCGCGGTTTGTTGGCATCCGTAACTACTTCCCGTCCACCCTGAAAAGAGTTGACGGTTACACCTCCGCCATCCTGCACAACAATCTCACCATCCGCATCGTTACTAACGAACCCGAAGGAGAGGGATTCGTACTGATCCGTGGCGAGGATATCCTGCTCACCCCGGGCCCGATCGAATCGAGTGCCACCAATAATTTTGAAGGAGTGATCATGGAAATTGTACCCTCGGTTAATGGCATGGAGGTGACGCTGGATGTGGGCCTAATACTGCATGCCCTGGTTACCCCCGAATCGGTCACCAACCTTGGTATGAAAGAGGGAAAACCGCTCTGGGTGCACATTAAGGCGACGGCGGTGAAATATATAGGGAAAAAATGAACAAGTGAACAAGTGAACCTTTATGATTTCTTTTGAAAAGGCTTATGATATAGTGATTTCCAATTCCGACCTCCTCGGGATTGAGCGGGTGCCTTTGCACCTGGCTCTGAACAGGGTGCTGGCTGAGGATATTTTTTCGGACATGGATATGCCGCCGTTCAATAAATCGGCGGTGGATGGGTTTGCGTATCATTCGGTGGGGACGCATGGCAATGCTCCAACGGTTCGTATCATCGAAACCATCCCCGCCGGTGTTGTTCCCGTGAAAACCGTCAGTCCGGGTGAATGTTCGCGGATCATGACCGGTGCGATGATACCGCAGGGGGCGGATGGCGTTATTATGGTTGAGGATACGCAGTTGCTGCCTGATGGGTCGGTTCGTTTCATGAAGGAGATTTCGTCTAAAAATATTTGTTACCAGGGAGAAGATATTAAAAATGGGGCAAAGGTACTGAGCGCCGGCGACCGGATCGGTGCTGCACACATAGCTGTGCTGGCAGCGGTAGGCGCAACGGAACCGCTGGTTTCAAGACTCCCGCATGTGGCGGTTATCTCCACCGGCGACGAGCTTGTAGAACCCGACGAAAAACCTTCCGGCGCCAGGATCCGTAACTCCAACGCCCTGCAAATCATGGCCCAGACCGTCCAGGTACCGGCACTTCCCTCCTATTCTGGAATCGCCCGCGATGAGGAGGAATCAATCCGGATTCTCCTCAACAAGGCTTTGGAAGACAACGAAATGGTACTCCTCACCGGAGGAGTTTCGATGGGCGACTTCGACTTCGTTCCGGCCATCATGCAGGAAGCAGGCATTGAGATCCTCTTTAAAAGCGTGGCCATCCAGCCCGGCCGCCCCACGGTATTCGGGCGAAAAG
>CAYHCQ010000038.1:0-24340 GCA_964355115.1 uncultured Prolixibacteraceae bacterium
CAATGCCTCAATCACCCTTTTAACTCATCCGATTTTTACAACGGCAAGCTGGCATCAAATGGAGATTCGGCCTGGTTTTCGTTCCCCGATTCTATTTCCGCCTTTCTTTGCCTGTCAGGAAATGAACAAAATGTGGCAACCTTGCGAAGAGTTGAAAAGAACGGGATTGTCAATAATACGCTGCTTGAATATGCCCGGTACCTGAGGCATAACATCGATGTCTTCAACATCAACCAGGAAATTGATGCAAGGAACCAGGAGGTCGCCAGACAGAGGAAGGTTGTTGACCGGTTCAACCAGACGGCCAACCATTATAACCGCGCGGTTAGTCTTTTCAACGATTACATCAATTACTACAACCGCCAGTTCAAGCCGGTAAAACCCGATTCTGAGATCAGAATGATGATCGATACCTGCGACCATGAATTGAAGAGGGCCGGAAACATGCTGGCCACACTTCCTCGCGGTGATGAAAATCTCGGCGAGAACATTGCGGCACTATCAGGGTCCATTCTTGACATGGAGAAGAAGGTGAATGACCAGCAACTGTGGCTCAGGAACTACTTTTCTACCTCAAAACCATTTCGCAGCGGCCAGTTTAAAAAATATACTTTTTTTGGTGTGCCGGTCAATTAGTAATCTTGCCAGTTAATATTCAGAAATTCTTTACCAATGAAAAAAATATATGCCTCAATCGCAATAGCCGTCGCGGTAGTAGCACTATCGGCGGTGCTCATCTATGCCTACACTTCCGGAAAATCCTCTTCGCTGATGAGGGTGAGTCCGGCCTACCGGGAATATGTACAGGCTTTTACCTCTGGCATCGTATCAACCCACTCATCCATCAAGGTAAGGCTTACCGACGACTTCGCCGATTCGCTGGATTTTAATATGCCTGTCGAAAAGGTCTTTTTCAGTATTAAGCCTGCCATTAAGGGAAGAACCTTCTGGACCGACAGCCGGACTCTTGAATTCCGGCCCGATGAGCCGATGCCACAGGACCAGGTCTATACGGTTGAATTTTTCCTTTCTCAACTGATCCGGGTCCCGGATTCTCTGAAAACGATGGTATTCCAGTTCCAGACGATGCAGCAAAATGTAGAGGTAGAGGTGGGTAACCACAAGGCCCGCACCAATGCTGATCCAGGAAGGGAATTTCTCACCGGATCACTCTATACTGCCGATTTTGCTTCAGATTCACTCGTTGAAAAGGTACTGAAGGCATACCAGGACGGGAAAGCACTGCCCATCGCATGGTTTCATGAGGGCAAGAAAAGGCTTCACACATTTCAGGTCGATTCCATCAGGCGTGGCGAAAAAACCGGTGAAGTTCTTCTCGAATGGAAGGGAGGCCCGGTTGATTCTAACGCCGAAGGAAAGAAAAAGATAGCGATACCCGCGATCGGAGATTTTTCCTTCCTGGGGGCACGACTGCTCCCGGCGGGCGAACGGTGCATTGTCGTGCAATTTTCCGATCCGCTCAAGGCCGATCAGAACCTCGATGGATTGTTTAAACTCGGGAAGTACCACGATCTGCGCTATTCGATAGAGGACAACCTGCTCTCCATTTACCTGCCTGAGACACAGGAAAAGAAGTTGCGGCTTACCCTGGAGCCTTCAATTAAAAACATTAACAGGGTTGAACTGGGAAAACGCATCATTGAGGAGATAATTATCGATGGTACGGGGCCGAATGTAAGGTTCGTGGGCGACGGCAATATCATGCCATCCTCAAGCGGAATGCTTTTGCCTTTTGAAGCTGTAAACCTGAAGGCAGTTGATATCAAAGTGGTAAAAGTTTTTGAAACCAACATCCTGCAGTTTCTGCAGGTAAACGACCTCAGCACAACTTCTGAACTGGTAAGGGTTGGGAGGGTCGTTCTGAATAAGACTATGCCACTCACCGGGATCATGAACAATGACCGGTGGAACCGTTATTCAATCGACCTCTCTGCCTTAATGAACGCTGAACCCGGAGCGATTTATACGGTATCCCTCTCGTTTAAACGGAACTATTCGGCCCTGTCGTGCACAGGGGCAGATACACTTACTCAGCCGGACTCCGATATGGTTAAAATGGAGGATCCTGAAGAGGACAATGAAAAAGAGTGGCAATATTACGGTGATTATTTCCAGGACGATTACGATAATGGGGGCTGGCGTAATTACCGCTGGGAGGAACGCGACGACCCCTGCAAACCCTCCTACTATTTCAATAAAAAGGTATCGAAGAATATCTTTGCCTCCGACCTTGGAATCATTGCAAAGTCGGGGAATGACGGCATATGGCGTGTTTTTGTGACCGACCTCGTTACAACAAAACCTCTGTCGGGCGTTAAGGTGGAGTTCTTTAATTTCCAGCTTCAGTCAATTGCCAATGGAACAACAGACGGCGATGGGATGACAGTAATCCCGCTGAAAAAACGCCCCTTTGTTGTGGTTGCAACAAAGGGAAGCCAGAAGGGATACCTGAAACTTTCTGCCGGCACCTCCCTTTCAATGAGTATGTTTGATGTTTCGGGAGAGGCGGTGCAGAAAGGGCTTAAGGGCTTTATCTATGGTGAACGTGGGGTTTGGAGGCCCGGCGATTCGCTCTTTCTTACCTTCATCCTTGAGGATAAAGCAAGGCAGATTCCGGCGAACCATCCTGTGAGTTTTTCATTGTTCAATCCAAGCGGACAGCTGGTCGTCAGGCAGGTGAAGACCGCTTCAATCGGTGGATTTTACAATTTCAGTACGGCAACATCACCCGATGCACCTACCGGAAACTGGCTGGCAAAGGTAAATGTCGGGCCTGCAGAATTTCAGAAAACACTCAAAATCGAAACCATAAAACCTAACCGTCTGAAAATCAGCATGAATTTCGTTACCAACAAGCTGGTTAAAGACCGCATTCCTGTCGTGATGCTTGAGGCAGCATGGCTTACCGGATCAACCGCCCGAAATCTCAAAGCCAGGGTGACGCTTACGCTTACCCGTTCATTAACAGCATTCCCAAAATATCCCGGCTATGTTTTCGACAATCCCTCGGCAGGCTTCAGTGCCGAAAATGTCACTCTTTTCGACGGCCGTCTGGATGAGAATGGCAAGGCGAAGATCGTTCCTGCCATCAACGTAAAGAGTGCTGCACCCGGGGTTCTTAAAGCCAGTTTCGAAACCATGGTGTTCGAAGATGGCGGAGATTTCAGCATCGACCGTTTCTCTATGCCGTTTTATCCGTTCCGCTCTTACGCAGGCCTTAGTATTCCTCAGGCATCGACAGGCGACAGAATTTTATCTACCGATAAAGAATACAATATCGGCCTTGTAAATGTTGATCCCGACGGGAACCTGGTTGCTTCCAACAGGCTGAAGGTAGAGGTGTTTAAACTCGACTGGCGATGGTGGTGGGACAATTCAGAATCAGGCTCGGCAGATTTTATTTCCACCTCCGACCTTCACCCGGTGGATTCATCTGTGATAACCACAAAAGGTGGATGCGGAACCTATATTTTTGAAACTCCATATGATGATTGGGGACGATACCTGATCAAGGTCACGGATAAAGCGTCGGGACACTCAGCAGCCAAGGTTGTCTATGTCGATTGGTCCGGATATTACCGTATGCCGGGGGGAGAAAAGCAGGCTGCCGCCATGCTCACGATAACCGCAAACAAAGAGAAATACAAGGTTGGCGATAAGGTAAAGCTCACCATTCCTTCTTCTCCTGACGGACGGGCATTGCTGACTCTCGAAACAGGATCCGCCATTTTGAAATCATTCTGGACGCCAACAAGCCAGGGAACAACAGAGATATCCTTCGATGTTACCCCCGAAATGGCTCCCAACTGCTATGCTTACATCACCCTTATTCAGCCGCATTCACAAACCAAAAACGATCTGCCGATCAGACTTTACGGAGTCTTGCCGGTGGCGGTGGAGGATCCTGCAACGCACCTGAAGCCCGCCGTTGGGGTTACCGGGAACTTTACCCCTGGTAAAAAGGAGAGTTTCACCGTCAGGGAGGCAAACGGCAAGGCCATGACCTATACCGTTGCCGTTGTCGACGATGGCCTCCTCGACCTGACGCGATTCAAAACACCTGATCCCTGGCTCTCTTTTTATGCCCGGGAAGCGCTTGGCGTTAAAACCTGGGACCTTTTCGATCAGGTGATGGGGGCATTTACCGGCGAGTTACAACGGATATTAAGTATTGGCGGCGACCAGGAGGGAGAACTGAAGGGTTCACTGAAGGCAAACCGGTTCAAGCCCATGGTGCGCTACTTCGGCCCATTTGAGCTGAAAGCCGGCGAAACCCGCAACCATTCTTTCATTATGCCGCAGTATATCGGCTCAGTACGAATGATGGTTGTTGCAGGACGCAATGGCGCTTACGGAAATGATGAGAAGACGGTAGCGGTAAAGAAACCACTTATGGTGCTTGGCACGCTTCCACGGGTTGTTGGTCCGGGCGAAACGCTGAAATTTCCCATAAGTGTTTTTGCCATGGATAAAAAAATCAGGAATGTGAATGTTGAACTGGAGGTAAATGAGATGTTCTCTGTAACGGGAGAAAAATCTAAACAGCTTGTTTTCAATTCGACTGGCGACAAACTGGCTGCCTTTGACCTGAAGGTGCAGGAGGCAACCGGCATTGGAAAGGTAAGACTCATCGCCTCCGGTAATGGCGAAAAGGCCGAGTTTTCGATCGAGATCGACGTAAGGAACCCCAACCTTCCGGTTACCGATGTGTATGAAAAGGTGATCCAGCCCGGGGCATCCTGGACGTTTGCCTACCATCCCTGTGGCATTCCCGGAACCAACCGGGGAACCCTGGAACTTACGACCATCCTGCCGCTGAACCTTGAAAAGCGGCTGGAATTCCTTATCCATTATCCCTACGGATGTATTGAACAGACCACCTCTTCCGTTTTTCCGCAGTTATACCTGCCATCGCTTCTCGATCTTTCGGAATCCAGGAAGAAAGAGATCGATATTAACATTCGTGCCGGGATACAGCGGATCCGGAGTTTTCAGCTGCCGCTTGGCGGACTTTCCTACTGGCCTGGCTCCTCTTATTTTGATGATTGGGGAACTTCCTATGCTGGCCATTTCATGCTCGAGGCAGAGTTGATGGGTTATACACTACCGGTAAGCTTCCTCCCGGCCTGGAAGGAGTTTCAGCGGCAGAAAGCGCTTTCCTGGATTTACAATCAGAACTATTACAACAACGATCTTAACCAGGCTTACCGGCTGTTCACCCTCGCCTTGGCCAAAGCCCCCGAACTGGGCGCCATGAACCGGCTTCTTGAAACGAAAGGGGTTTCCGTTGCTGCACGCTGGATGCTTGCTGCCGCCTACCAGTTGGCCGGGAAGAAGGAGGTTGCCATGCAGCTGGTAGCGACAACATCCACCGTGATCAAGCCATACAGAGAGTCGGGTGAAACCTATGGTTCTGACCTGCGAGACAAGGCGATCATCGTGGACGCACTCTCATTGATGGATATGCGGACAAAAGCCGCTCCGCTTGCCCGGGAGATATCTGCGTCCCTGTGTTCAGGTGAGTGGTACAGCACGCAAACCACCGCTTATACCCTGATGGCCATATGCCGGTTTACCGGAACCTCTGCGCTGGCCGGCATCTCAGCCGGCTACCAGTTAAATGGCAGCAGTATGGCGGCAGTTTCAACTGAAAGGCCGGTGGTAACACTTCCGATCGACATCCGGCCAGGAAAAAACGGAACCGTGCAGGTATCGAACAAGGCGAAAGGGATTCTCTATTCCAGACTTATAGTCACCGGAATCCCGGCATTTGGGGATACCACAAAATCATCGGGCAACCTTAAGATAACAGTGCAATATAAAACATTGAAGGGAGAGCCAATGCGACCACAGGTTCTTGAGCAGGGAACCACCTTTATGGCTGAGGTAACTATCATTAATCCCGGTTTGCGGGGCAACTACCAACAGTTGGCACTGAACCAGGTCTTTCCTTCGGGATGGGAGGTTGTGAATGCCCGCAACAGCGATCTGGCGCAGGCCGTTACCGATGCAGGCGTTTTCGATTATCAGGATGTGCGCGACGACCGTGTTTTCACCTACTTCGGGCTGAAACCGAATCAGCAGAAGACCTTTAAGGTGATGCTGATGGCCACCTACCAGGGAAAATTTTACCATCCCGCCACCCTGTGTGAGGCGATGTATGATAATACCATCAGTGCCAGGGTTCCGGGCGGTTGGGTTGAAGTTGTTCCGGCCGCAAAATGACCGGAAATAGGAAAAAACTGATGTCGGGCAGGCGGAGGTACCTATGGATGATACCAGGGTTCCTCTTGTTGCTGTTATTCTGGTTTTCCCTGCCCGACCCCTTATTTCAAGATCCTACCTCCACCGTGATCCTCGACCGGGAGATGAGTTTGCTGGGTGCAAAGATCTCCGCCGATCAGCAATGGAGGTTTCCGGAGTGTGACTCTGTTCCGGAAAAATTCATGAAGTGCCTTATCTGCTTTGAAGACAAATATTTCAGGTATCACCCGGGGTTCAATCCGGTGGCTCTGGGCAGGGCAGTTTACCTAAATGCAAGGCGGGGAAAGGTGGTGAGCGGAGGCAGTACCATCACCATGCAGGTGATCAGGCTGGCACGGAAAAACAGAAACCGCACCTATTTCGAGAAAGCCCTGGAGATCTTTAAGGCGCTCCGACTCGAGCTGACCCACTCCAAGCGCGACATTCTTCGATTGTATGCGTCGCATGCTCCTTTCGGGGGCAATGTGGTGGGACTTGACGCTGCCGCATGGCGTTATTTTGGCCGCAATGCCCGTCAGCTGTCATGGGCAGAATCGGCAACACTGGCGGTACTGCCCAACAGTCCCGGACTGATCTATCCCGGGCGGAATCCCAGACATCTGCTGATAAAGCGAAACAAACTGCTCGATCAGCTGTTGAGAAAAGGCATCATAGATACATTGACCAGAGACCTGGCCATCAGCGAAAGGCTTACCGATAAACCATTCCCTTTGCCTCAGCTGGCGCCGCATCTGCTCAGTCGTGTTGCAAAGGAGGGGCACCAGGGAGCAAGGGTTAGAACCACCATAGACTATACGCTACAGGAGCGTGTAAACAACATCCTGATGCAGCACAGCATTCAGTTACGCGCCAATGAAATCTGGAATGCAGCTGTTATTGTGGTTGAGGTAAACACCGGAAATGTGGTGGCTTATGCCGGAAACCTTCCAGCATCGGGGCAACCCGGAAAAGGGAATGATGTGGATATCATCAGGTCGCCCCGAAGCACAGGTAGCATCCTGAAGCCATTTCTTTATGCTTCCATGCTTAAGGAGGGGTTGCTGTTACCGAATACACTGGTTCCGGATATCCCGATGCAGATTGGCGGGTTCATCCCTGAGAATTACAGCCTGACCTACGACGGGGCTGTACCTGCAAAGAGAGCCCTGGCCCGGTCACTGAATATACCTGCAGTAAAAATGCTTCAGCAATACGGGTACGATCAGTTTTATTCACTGCTTAGAAAGACAGGAATAACCACTCTTAACAAACCTGCCGATCATTACGGGCTGGCGTTGATTCTCGGAGGAGCGGAGGCCCACCTGTGGGACCTTTCCGGTATCTACGCCTCCCTGGCTCGCCGGCTGAACCACTTTAACGGAAAAAGTACAGGCTATTCAACAAACGATTTTCATCCCCCTTCTTACCTGTTTACTGAACCCGTTGGGGAATCTGCCTTAAATGACCAGCCTCAGTTCTATGATGCCGCCTCCATCTGGCTCACATTCGAAGCCATGATTGAAGTGACCAGACCCGATGCAGAACTTCAATGGCAAAGGTTTTCATCATCCCGCAAGATTGCCTGGAAGACAGGCACCAGTTTCGGCAACCGTGATGCATGGTCGGTCGGTGTAACACCCGGATATGTGGTGGGAGTATGGGTGGGCAATGCAACAGGAGAAGGAAGGCCCGGACTTACCGGAATCGGGGTCGCTGCTCCGATCCTGTTCGATATTTTTCAGTCGCTTCCTGCTTCCGCGTGGTTTCGCACCCCCTATGAGGAGATGGCGGAGATTCCTGTATGCAGGTACAGCGGCTACCGTGCCTCCTCCATCTGCGAACCTCTGGATACTGTGTGGGTGCAGCGTGCCGGGCTGAAAACTGCCACTTGTCCCTTCCACCAGATGATACACCTTGATAAGACGGGCACGTTCCAGGTTAACTCCGGATGCGAATCGCCCGATAACATGAAACATGTTTCCTGGTTCATTCTGCCACCTGTACAGGAATGGTATTTCCGCAACAGGAATCCGTTTTACTCGGTCCTTCCTCCTTTTAAACCAGGTTGTCAGCCAGGTAATGTAAGAAAAAGCATGGAGATGATCTATCCAAAGAACAACAGCTCCATCTATATTCCGGTCGACCTGGGAGGCAAGCCGGGAAGCGCGGTATTCAAGGTGGCCCACCGCAACCCGGCACAAATGATCTACTGGCACCTCGATGACAGGTTTTTGGGAACAACCACAACGATTCACCAGCTGGCACTCTCACCGGGCAGGGGTAACCACAAGCTCACCCTTATCGACCAAAACGGAGAAACGCTCTTCATAAAATTTGAGATATTAACCAAAACAGATTAAACGCTTCATGTTTTCCGAATACGTCCATTAATTATCCCAACATTAATTATACATTTGTTGGAGCATCAAGTTTTCACCAACCTGCAAACTAAAACTTCCATGTCTCGAATTGCTTACTTATCTCTGCTACTGCTCAGCGGACTCGGTGCATTTGCGCAAGCTGCCTTTGAGAAAGGGTACTTTATCGGCCTTGACGACAAACGCGTCGACTGCAAAATAATGATTCCCGAATGGAACAGAACGCCAACAGAATTCTTATATAAACTTAACGATTCCGCTGAAGTAAGGAATGCCGGTCCCTCCTCTGTAAAGGAATTTGGCGTGGGTGAGGGGTCGAAGTTAATCAGCGCAATGGTTGACCTTGATATTTCGAGCGACGATGAAGCCAACCCGAGCGAAATACAGGAACCCGACTGGTACAAACAAAGGATATTCCTTCTGGTTCTGGTCGATGGCGAAGCTTCACTCTATGAATATAACCAGACAACCATCAAACGCTATTTCTATAAAGGCAAGAAGCAGCCTCTGGGTCAGCTGATCAATAAAATCTTTCGGTTCAAAGACGACAATCCCGACATGATCAGAACCAATGCCTCTTTCAGGCAGCAGCTCTGGCAGAATGTCAGAATCGAGGGAGAGGGTATGGAAACCATTGAAAAACTGGAATATGATAAAAGCGACCTGGTCAGGTATTTTACCGAATATGACCAGAAAAGCGGAGTCCCCTATACTGTTAAGAAAAGGAAGAAAGAGTCCCCCGGGTTCAGCCTCAGGATTACACCCGGGGGAAGTTATTCTCTGTTCAAAGTCGTTAATTATTATTACCAGGAGCAGGTTTTCGATTTTCCAGGACAACTGGGTTTTCGGTTGGGGATGGAGGCAGAACTGATCATTCCCTATACAAACCGCACAGTAGGACTGGTTTTGGAGCCTACATACCAGTATTTCAATGTGTCGGCGATGAGCATGGGGCAGGAGATGTCGGTTAAACTGAGCTTCATTGAATTTCCTGTTGGCGCGCGGTATTATCTCTTCTTTACAAAAGACCTGAGGGGATTTGCCGATATCTACTACATCCCTGGATTTGCAGTAAACTTCAATTCTGAGGTTACCCTCGATGGCAGCCCCACCGATGTGAGTTTCAAGCGCAGCATAGCAGCAGGCACAGGAATTGCCTGGAAACGGTTTGGAGCGGAGTTTCGATGGTATTCGAATAAAAACATTCTGAACGGAATGTACCTGGCTTCGAAATATTCACGGTTCTGTTTTATCCTGAGCTACCAGCTTTTCAGAACAAAACCCAATCCCTGAATTTTCTCTCTCCTCTTTCACCAATTAGCTATTTTGCCATTTTACCATTTTGCTATTTCGCCATTTCCTACCTTTACTGCCTAAATTTATCCCATGATTCTCGTCACCGGCGGTACTGGCCTTCTGGGCTCTCACCTGCTTCTCGACCTGGCTAAGTCAGGCAAATCTGTCCGAGCGATAAAGCGTTCAACCAGCGACACTGCTATGGTTCGCAAGGTTTTCTCATACTATGTTCCCAATCCGGATGCCCTTCTCTCCCAGATTGAATGGGTAGATGCCGATCTGTTGGATTTCGGCGCTATTGGAGAAGCCCTGGAAGGTATTACCGAGGTATTTCATGCAGGAGCTATTGTCTCCTTCTATCCGAAAGATCATAAGGCCATGCTCAGGGTGAATATCGAGGGCACCGCGAACCTTGTGAACATGTCGCTGGAGAAAAAAATTGCGAAATTCTGTTATGTAAGTTCGGTGGCTACCCTGGGACGAGCCGATAATAATGGCCTTTCGGACGAAGAGACCTACTGGGTCCCTTCAAAGAAAAATTCAGTTTACGGGATCAGCAAATATGGTGCTGAACGTGAAGTATGGCGCGGAATGGAGGAGGGGCTGAATGCTGTGATCGTAAATCCCTCTGTTATAGTCGGGCCTGGTTTCTGGAATGACAATTCGGGTTTGTTCAGGCTTGTATGGCAGGGGTTGAAGTATTATACCCGCGGAGTGAATGGCTATGTTGATGCCCGTGATGTTTCCAGGGCCATGACTGCTTTGATGGACAACAACCTTTTCGGCCAGCGTTACATCTGTTCGGCGGACAACATCTCATATCAGGATTTTTTTACAATGATCGCCGGGTATTATGGCAAACCTGCCCCTTCGGTTAATGTTCCCAATGCCATGACTGCCATCGCCTGGAGGGTTGAAGCGATCCGATCCTTCCTTACCGGATCAAAACCTGAAGTTACCCGCGAAATGGCCATCACCACCACCCAGGTATATACCTATTCAAGCGAAAAATTGAAAAAAACACTGAATTTCGTATTCAGGCCTGTTAAAGAGTCGATCGGGGAAGTTTGCAGCTTCTATATTAAAGATCAGGAAACTACTCCGGTATGAGGTTTTTATAGTGATAATATCGGGCGATAATATCATCCACGAACCCCTCCATTTTATAATCCACCGGGAACTGGTCGGTCGAATCTCCTTTGGCATAAGGGTCGGTACTGGATCTGCGCAGCAGGAAATAATCAACATGTCCGTTCCAGCGGTTCTTGTCTCTGCCGAACTTTTCAGCTTTCTCCCTTACCGACAGCACCCGGTTGATTCCGATATTATAAGCGGCCAGTGTGAAACAGATGCGTTCCTTTGGGTTGGTAATCTCTTCGGGGAGTTGCTCACCGAGGTACCTTACATATCTGACACCTGCGGCAATCTGCTGTGCTGCAGAGCTGGTGCTGTCGGCGCCGAATTTTGCAGCTGTTTCAGGCATCAGTTGCATCAGACCGCTGGCACTTCTTGAGGATATCTGACCTGGGATGAAATTCGACTCTTCATAAACAAGCGAGGCGAGCAACCTCCAGTCCCAGTTGATCCACTTACTATACTCCCTGATTTCTTTATCATAGGGTGATAATTTTGTTCCCGAAACAGAGAAGTAATCGCTCTGCATAACCCCGACGATCCGCTGGTTGTCGAAATAACTGAGGTAGGTCTTCTTCAAAGTCCCGCTCTGCTTGTACTCTCCAAGCCAGCTATTGATGGCGTTTCTCAGCGAGTCGGAATGAAGGTGAACACCCCAGCCATATGAGAACAACGGAAATGCCAGTACCGATGCATCGATATTCCACAAGCTGCGTTTACACACCATGGCCACATTTTCCTGGCAAATGGCATAGTTTATCGTCCCTTTCGATACCATCCTGATCAGCTCCTCCTGGCTCAGGTCTGCCACTTGTTTTATTACTGCCTGCTTCCGGGTGTTTTTCACGAAGGCATGGTAAATGGGATCGAAAAACGGATTGCTCCTCACATACACTGTATCGGCCGGAAATTTCGCGGGATCGGTCACAAAGATTGTTGTATCCTTTACATTCCCTGAACGTTTGCGCTGCACCAGTACCAGCCGGGTTTCACCCATCGGCTCAGAAAAGTGCACCAGTTTCCGTCCGTGACTTGTCATGGGAAGGTTCAGGGCGATCAGATCGGCCGCATTGTTGTCGAGATAGTAAAATAGCCTGGAGATGTTGTTACTGGCAATTACCTTCAAAGGGACCCCGAGCGACTTGGCGAATGACTGCAGCATCTCCAGCTGGTAGCCCATTGGCTCACCCCGCAAAACAAAGTAATTGAGTGTATTCTGGTCGGTAAGTGCGATCAGGTAACCCCGTTCGCGGATCCGCCGGAAGGAATCCTTTTTGGCCTCTTCACGAAAGAAGAGGTTGCGGGTTATCAGTGCGGCAATGGCAAGGAGAACCACACCGAGTAATACCGGCCGGAGAATACTGAAGATCTTATTAAAGGTAACCAATATGTATAGTTAAGCGACTTTCCTGTACCTGAAAACAGCCAGACTCAAAATGCAAACAGCATATACAACGAGCGACCAGAACCAGGGGCTGATATCGGCAAATACCGAACCCTTCAACAATACCATGCGCATGATCCGGATAAAATACATAACCGGGTTCAGGCGGTCGAGCATCTGAGCCCAGGGAGGCATGCTCTCAATGGAGGTGAACAGACCGCTCATCAGGATAAAAATAACCATAAAAAAGAACGAAACCAGCATGGCTTGCTGTTGCGTGTTTGTCACGGTGGATATCAGCAGCCCGAACGACAAAATTACAAAAAGATACACACCCGCCGAAAGGAAAACCAGCAATAGGCTGCCCTCCATCGGGATGTTGAAAAGAATTTTACCGACAGTCAAACCAAAGGCGAGCTCGAAAAGACCGATAATCCAGAAAGGGGTCAGTTTTCCGGCGATGAACTGAATCTTGTTGATGGGGGTCACGTTTATCTGCTCAATGGTGCCGATCTCCTTCTCCCTTACGATATTCATTCCCGACAGCAGCAGCCCGATGATGGTTACCAGCAGTACCAGGATGCCTGGCACCATATAGGTTTTATAGTTCAGCATAGGGTTATACCAGAAACTGTAATCGGTTTGAATCGAGCGGATCCCGGTAAGCTGTTGCGGTGTTAAGTTGTCGAGCATGAACTCCCGGTTGAAGTCGAGCAGTATCATTGTTGAATAGGCATTCGTTAGGCCTGCCGTTTGTCCGTTGATGGCGTTTATCACAAACTGGACTTTGGCCCGGCTCTCTTTGATCAGCTGTTTCTCAAAACCTGCAGGAATCTGCAGTATCATATCCACATCACCACTGCGCATTTCGATCTCCGCCTCCCGGTATGAGAAGGCTGTATGGTTTACCTTATAAAACGGCGATCCCTGGTATTTGCTTATGAGCTTTCGCGAGGTTCCTGAAAGATCGAGATCAACCACCGACATCCTTATGTTTTTCATTTCGAAGGTGGCTGCATTTACAAGAATTATCAGCTGAACAATTGGAACAACGATAATTATCGGCAGCATCGCCTTGTTTCGGAATACCTGCAGAAACTCCTTCTGGATGATATAAAGAATCGTCCTCATCAGGCCAGTCTTATTTTAAATTTTTTCACACTGATCAGCAGAAACAAGGCAGTGAATCCGACAAGGATGAGGGTCTCTTTCCAAACGAAAATGAACCCGTTGCCCTTAAGCATGATGTCCTTAATGATGGTGATAAAGTACTTTGGAGGCATTATATGACATAACCCCTGCAGGATCCATGGCATGTTCTCCACCGGGAAAATGAATCCGCTGAGAAGAATGGTCGGAAGCATCAGTGCAACCAGCGAAATCAGCATGGCAACCTGCTGACTGTCGGTTATGCTCGAAATCAGGATTCCCAGCGAAAGGGCCATGCAGATATAAAGAAAACTTTCTGCCAGAAGGAGCAAAATGTTCCCCTGTACCGGAACATCGAAAACTGTATTTCCAAGGATCAGGATAATGCAGGCATCCACAAAAGCCAGGAACACATAGGGGAATACTTTCCCGACAACAATCTGTGCAGGACGCAGGGGGGAGACCAGCAAAAGTTCCATGGTGCCGAGCTCCTTTTCGCGGGTAAGGGAGAGGGATGTCATCAGTGCCGAAATAAGCATGAGCAGCATTGCCATCAGGCCAGGTACAAACATATAGACCCCCTTCAGTTCGCTGTTGTACATCATCCTCACCTCGGGCACGATCTGCATCGGCACCTTTTCAATGTTCACCGATATCAGGTAGCTGTTAATGATCCCGCTGGCATAATTCACGAGGATGTTGGCTGTATTGGGATCGGAAGCGTCGCCGATAATCTGCACGTGTGCGGTCCCGGATTTCTCAAGTTTTCGGGCGAAATCGGACTCGTAAACAAGGGCCATCTTCACATCTCCTTTTCGGAAAACCTCTTCCAGTTCGCTGCTGCTCTGAAGATTATGGTCGAGAATGAAATATCCCGACGAGAGGATCTTTTCGGTGATGTTCCGTGTTACGGCATCTTTTGAAGGGTCATATATGGCAATTTTCGCATCTTTGATTTCATTGGTGATAACATAACCAAACAGCATCAGCTGAACCGCAGGCATGCCAAAGAGGATCAGCAGGGTGCGGTAGTCCCTGAAAATGTGATAAAACTCCTTAATTACAAATCCTCTGAACCGCTTCATTCAAGCTGTTTATATATTGCTGCTTACACTTTTACTCTAGCCAGTTTAACAAACACTTCGTCCATTGAGGAGGCGCCGAACTGTTCTTTTAGCCTGTCGGGCGCGTCGAGGGCAGCGATTCGTCCGTCGACCATGATTGAAACCCGGTCGCAGTATTCGGCCTCATCCATATAATGAGTGGTAACAAAAACTGTTATGCCTCCTCTGGCTGCTTCATATATCAGATTCCAGAACTGGCGACGTGTAATGGGGTCAACGCCACCGGTAGGTTCATCCAGAAAGACGACCTTGGGATCATGAAGAATGGCAACGGAAAAGGCCAGCTTCTGCTTCCAGCCCAGCGGAATATCACGGATAAGCTTATCGCGGGCGCTTTCCAGTTCGAGCCGTTGCATCAGACCTGAGGCCCTTGCATCAATCTCCTTCCTGCGCAACCCGTAAATACCCCCGTAGAACCGGATGTTTTCATAAACCGTAAGGTCATCATACAACGAAAACTTCTGGCTCATGTAACCGATGTTCCGTTTCACCTTTTCACGCTGTGTATACAGGTCGTAACCAGCAACATTAACCTCGCCGGAAGTTGGATACCATAATCCGCAAAGGATCTTTATTGCCGTTGTTTTCCCTGCCCCGTTGGCTCCGAGGAAACCAAAGATCTCACCCTTCCTGACCTGAAAAGTTAGATGATCATTGGCAATAAATGACCCGAATTTTTTCACCAGGTCCCTTACAACAATAATATTCTCAGTTTCCTGTTTTTCCATATTTTTCACAAACCACCCCTAACGCTTAACTCTTCACTCTTCACTCTTAACTCTTCACCCCCCCCCTCATCAGCTCCATAAAACAATCCTCTATATTGGGTTCAATCTGGAGTATCTCCACATTGTCATGCTTTTTATCATGAAGGTAGCCTGAAAGCGCCTCTGTTTTTACAGTCCCTGGTTGAAAAGCAAGATGGGCACATTGCCCGAATGCATGAACACTATGGGAGCCAGGATATTCGCTGAGTTCCTTCAATAGCCTGTGAATATCTCCCGCTTTTACCGAAAGCAAACTAAGCGGGTAACTCTTTACCACCTCCTGAGGTGTGCTGATCTTCATGATCTTACCTGCCTGCATCAGGGCAACCCTGTCGCACAGGCTGGCTTCATCCATGTATGGTGTTGATACCAGGATGGTGATCCCGCCCTCCTTCAGCCGCCTCAGCATCTCCCAGAATTCACGGCGGGAAACCGCATCCACCCCGGTCGTCGGTTCATCCAGGAAAAGCACATCGGGCTTGTGGATGAGCGCGCAGGAGAGGGCTAGTTTCTGTTTCATGCCACCCGACAACTTTCCTGCCTTGCGGTTTTTGAAAGGTTCAATCTGGATGTATATATCCTTGATCAGATCGTAGTTCTGTTCAATCGTGGTGCCGAAAATGGTTGCGAAGAACTTCAGGTTCTCCTCAACTGTAAGGTCCTGGTAGAGGGAAAACCTTCCAGGCATGTACCCGGAAATGCTTCTGATCCTTTTATAATCTTTTACTATGTCGGAACCTGCGACCGTGGCGCTTCCTTTGTCGGGAAGTATCAGCGTCGTAAGTATCCGGATCAGGGTCGTCTTTCCGGCACCATCGGGTCCGATAAAGCCAAACAACTCGCCCCCGGCAACATCAAACGAGATGTTGTCAAGGGCGAGGGTTTCGCCAAAGTTTTTGGTAATATTCCTTACGACGACCGAAAGGGTCATGGCTGCGGGGCGATGCTTTTCGTCCAGAATGTGTTTCGCCCAAGCAATGACACACCAACATATCCCCTGATCTTAAGCTTATTGACGCTTTCGAACTGGATTTTACAGCTGTAGGTCTTTCCATTTTTTGGGTCATATATCGTTCCCTCCGACCACTCTTCCTTGCCATTGAACGTGAAGTCCTTAAGATTCACCAGGCCGATGAGCGGCGTTGCCTTTAAGTTTGCATCAGGGTTCTCCTTGTCTGTTCTTGGCTTTCCTGTGACTGAATCGTTAGGGGTACGGAGCCACACCAGTTTGCCAAAGTACTTTCCATTTTCTTTATAGATCGTCACTTTTCCGGTGGCCTCCTGGTTCAGCCAGGTGCCCAGGATGTCGTCGGCCTTATGGGCCTGACCTGATACTGAGAGTCCGGCCCAGGCTGTGATCAAAAAAATCAGGATTAGAGTGATTGCATTTTTTTTCATGGAATTTGGTTTTGGTTAATAATTATGGTTACCGGATTACTCACCGGTTTTGAGAAGTTTGATTTCACCAGGCATCCCAATCTTCAGGGTGCCGTCGTTGGCAACGCGTACCTTTACTGCATACACCAGGTTTACCCGCTCCTCCTTGGTTTGAATGGTTTTAGGGGTAAATTCCGCAGTCTGTGAAATCCAGCTGACAATGCCTTCAGTTTTTGAATTGGCCGACTCGTCTTTGTCAAAGCGAACCTCAACTTTGTCGCCAATTTTAACATGGGGAAGCTGTGCTCCGCTGATATACACGCGCAGCTGCATCTCTCTCAGATCAGCGATCTTGTAAAGGGGTTTCCCATACATTGTAACCTCTTCGATTTCAGCGTATTTGGTGAGTACGGTTCCACGAACGGGGTTAATTATCCTGCTGTTTTTTATCGATTCGGAGATCTGGGCGATCTGCTGGCCGATGGATCCTGTCTGGTCCTGAACACCCCTGTTCTGGGATTTTATGGAGGCCACCTGTTTGTCGATCAGGTTGAGGTTCGCGTTGATGTCGTCGAGCTGTTTTTGGGTTGCAGCACCATCCTTAAGCAGCCGCTCCACCCTTTTTTTCTCGATCAGGAGATTCTCCCGGCTCTGCTCCTGAACGGCAATCTGGGCAGATAAATCGTCAATCCTTGAGCCGGTTGCATTGCGCTGCCCTGCTACCTGGTTTTTTTTAAGATAGAGGTCGGTCGTATCAACATACCCGATAAACTGCCCCGAATCGAGGAGTTGTCCCTCTTCAAGACTGAACTGCATGATTTTACCGTTGGCCAGCGATGAAACAGTTACCTCGGTCGCTTCAAATGAGCCATAGGCATCGGGAGGATCTATTTTATTGGAGCATGATGAAAACAGGGAAAGAGCTGCAAAAATTCCAAAGATGTATTGTTTCATCGGTTAAGGGTATTACGGAATCCGGTTACAATTTACCAATATTATACAAATAACTGATCTTTGCCCTGATCAGCTGTATTTTATGTATTTCCAGCCCCATCCGGGCATGTGTTTCATCGTTGACACGAAGAAGGTAATCGCTTGTGGTGATCACCCCGTTGGTCATCTGCGAGGATGCAGTCCGCGTGATGCCTGCCCTCAGATTTACAAGTTCCTGATCTTTAATGATCAGTTCGGTCAATTTCCTGATGTCGGTGATATTCTTCTGAGTTGTTACCCTAAGGTTTTTATCAAAACTCTCCTGTTGGTTCTTTAAAATATCCCCCTGTATGTCGTAGATCCTTTTTTCATTCCTGTTGGCATTCCAGTTCCAGGGGTTCCAGGTAAGCCTTGCTCCAACCATCAGCATCGGGGCAAGATCTGTTGATAAAAAGTTATATCCCGGGATCCCCAGCCCAAATTGCCCGAAAGCCCAGAATTTTGGGTTCCACCTGGTTGTAACCATATTCTTAAGCAGGTTAACCCGATCCATCTGTACTCCGTAAAGTTCGTATTCGACCCTTTTGTTTTCATAATTCATGCCTGGAATGGTAATGACGGGTGTTGAAAAGGAACTCGTTTCGCTTATTGGCATCGTTATCAGCTCCGACAACATCGCCGTACTTGCCAGCCGGTCCATCGATAATTCGTAAATATTTTGCTCAAGTTTGATGATTTCCGCCTTTATCAGGTCAGCATTCATTTTTAAAGCCGCACCATTGGCAACGGCCGATTCAACCTCGGTCAGCTTTGAGTTGAGCTGTTTTCCCGACTCCTCCAGTAACCGGATATTCTCCTGGGTTAAAAGGATGCTGAAATAGAATTGATTCACCTGGTCCTTAAGCAAGTAAAGACTGGCATCGATACTTTTTCTGTCGACATTGAGATTGAACTTTTCGAGTCGCTTCTGGTAGCTTGTAATGTTGCCGTCGTAAATGGATTCGGTTACATCAAGGGTGAGTTTGTACTGGTCTTTTGGGATAACCGGGCCCTGAAGCTGCGGTAGATTGGCAGGAAGGTCAATAACTACTGTTGTTACCTCATTCTGCCAGCTTGCCGTGCCATTGACGTTAATTTGAGGCAGGTAATTTTTATTCAGGTTTTTGGTTCTCAATGCGCTCGACTGATCAAGCAGGTCTGCCTGTCTTGTGAGTGGATAGGATTTCTGCAGCTGCCGGTAGCAGAATTCCAGCGTTATTGTGTCCTGTGATGCAGCCAGCTGCGGGAAGGCAAGACAGAGGGAAGGCAGAAACCAGGCCTTAAACAAATGTCGGTGTCGTTTCATTTTTATATCATTCAGGATTAATGGCCGTGCTTCGACCAGAAAAATGACAAGGGAGAGGATGCTGATGTATAAAAATAGATAAAGTTTTTGAATTCCAAGCAATTTGAAAAAATCAACGGGGAATTTTAATCTTTTGACCGGGCTTCAACCGACTGGAATTCTTAAGATTGTTGAGATTCTTTATCTGCGAGACCGTTACATCGTATTTGTCGGCAATATCCCAGAGGTTATCGCCCGATTGAATGGTGTAGAAGAAATACTTCCCTCCCTGGGAAATTTGCGGGGGCCTGGAGGTGGTTGTTTCGGGTTTTGCAGCAGTTTTTGAAGTAGCTGAAGGAACACTTAACCTGAGTTTCTGTCCTACCTGAAGAGTGGAGGAGGAAAGATCGTTCCATTGTTTTAGCTGATTTACAGTACATTGGTATTTATTGGCAATGGATCCGAGGCTTTCGCCGCTTTTAACAGTATGGGTCACAGGTTTTTGCGCCTCAGTTCGCTCCGCTGCTGAAGCAGTGGTCTTCGCCGGCTCCGGCTCCCCGGCCCTGGCAGTGGTTTTGGAAGTATCCTTCAGGGGTTCTGTGGGTATGTAGGTTGAAATAGCCCCTCCCTGGTCTGGTTTCCGTGAAGGTTTTTTGTAAACCAGGATCTTTTGTTTTGGTTTTACAGATTTCCTCAAGCCGTTCAGCGATTTCAGCTCGGTTGTGGTCATGCTGAATTTTTTGGCGATGCTGCCTATGGTCTCTCCGCTCTTTACAGTATACAGTTCTGATTCCCGATAGCTACTGGCAATCAAATCGTTGAGTTGATTTTGTGCGAGTCCTTTTTTGGTCTTGTAGGAATAAAGTGCCATCTCGTTGTTAATAAAATGGCCTATATATTTTTTCCTGAGCCTCAGCTTATAAGTGTTTTCCGGAGAGGCCGGGATAACGCCATGTTTGAAGGAGGGGTTAAGGAAATCCACCTACTCGATGGGGATATTAAGCATTTCGGAGATCTGATCAAAGGTAAGCAGTTGCCGCACTGTTACCGTATCCACTTCGTAGTAAAGGATCCCGGGATCAACCGGGTAAATCTTATGTTCGTTGGCATAAGTCATCACATAACTGGCAGCGATAAAGGCCGGTACATAAGAACGGGTCTCCCTGGGAAGGTAATTGTGAATTGCCCAGAAATTCTTCATGCCGCCGCTTCGTCGGATGGCTTTGTTCACATTGCCTGCCCCCGAATTATAGGCTGCCAGCGCCAGCGACCAGTTACCGTAAATATCATAAAGGTCGGTCAGATGTTCGCATGCTGCAATGGTCGCTTTGTAGGGATCGTAGCGGTCATCCACATAAGAACTCACCTTGAGTCCGTAAACACGGCCCGTGCCATACATGAACTGCCACAAACCCTTGGCCCCGGCGGGGGAGTTTGCGGTTGGATTCAATGCCGATTCGATTACCGCAAGGTATTTCAGCTCCAGCGGCATATTGAATTTATCGAGCTGCTCTTCAAACAGCGGGAAATAGATCTGTGCAAGCCCCAGAATTCGTGCTGTTAGTTTGCGTTTCCTCGCCGAATAAAGCTCAATGAATTTTCTTACCTCACCATTATAAATGTATTCGAACGGAGACTGGTCATTCATCTGTGCGATACGCTCGCGGTATACCGAGTCGGAAAAATAGGGGATATCGGTATCAGAATAGTTGCTCCAGTTCTGGTATTGCCTGGCATTGGGAAATTCGGCGTCATCAAAAATCTTTAAACCAGCCAGACTGTCGAGCATCGAAACCACAGGGTCATCCTCGATAAAGCCTTTTTTAAGGAGAGTATCTGCGCCGAGGGGATCCTGGGAAAAAAGCGAAACAGGAAATGTGAATACAATTAAAATGATGATTATGAGCCGGTTAAAAGTCATGAAGGTAGTTTGATCGTGGTTTGGTTTTATGATAAACTACAAAAATAGAACTTTATTATTGTGAGGAGGATGCCGCCTATATTTTTGATTAACAATTCATTGTTAACAACCTAGAAATTTTCGACATGAATATTCACCTCTGTATGATCGAATTTTGAATTAATTTCAGCTTCGATGCGGTCGCAGATTGCATGTGCCTCCTTCACTGTTTTATTTTCGTCGAGGTTCAGGTGGAAATCGACATATTTGTAGTTTCCGGCCTTTCGGGTGCGGAGGTTGTGAAAATTCATGTTTTCGTTGCAGTGACTTTCAATGATTTTGCTTATCGTTTCAACATCGCCGGCAGGGAGAGTGATATCCAGAAGCGGAGCATAGGCTTTTTTGAACAACTCATACGATTCTTTAAGGATAAGCAGAGCTACAAGGATGGCGACGATGGGGTCAAGGAGATGAATTCCGGTGATCCACAGGAGGCCCAGACCGATGGCCACTCCGAAAGATGTATAAACATCCGTTTTGAGATGAAGAGCATCGGCTTCAAGCGCAACCGAATCGGTCTCCTTTGCCACTTTGTAAAGCTGTCCTGAGATGAAAAAATTGACAATCCCGGATATGACCATTACTCCCAGCCCCAGTCCGATTTGTTCGACTTCTGAAGGGTCAACAATTTTTTTAACAGCCTCATAAATAATCCAGAATGCAGCAACAAAAATCAGGGCCGCTTCAACAACGCCTGAAATATTCTCAAATTTACCATGTCCGTAAGGATGTCTTTTATCTGCCGGTTTATCAGAAACCCTCACCGAAAAATAGGCAATAATCGAAGCCAGCAGGTCCATAAAGGAATGAATAGCTTCGGAAATGATACTTACCGACCCTGAAATTATACCCACTACCAGTTTTAATATAATAAGACCAGTGTTCGAAAAAATGGAAAGCCTGGCGGCCCTGATCTTTTTATTCATCGCAGTGTGGTTTTCGCAAAAATAATGATTTTAGGGGAATGAGAAATTAGTAGATTTGCAATATCTATGCTGATTATATGAAAAAGTTCTGTCTCTTTTTTACCCTTCTGCTTCTGGCCGGTGTTGTCGGGGCACAGGATAAACCCGCAGGTACCCTGCTTCGCCATGAAATGACGCCCGAAGAGGTGCTTCGCAAAGGAGAGATCGGGAAGAATTTTGTTGAAACCGACCCTCCTGTCGGACCGGTCCGCAATGTTGCCGAAGCCGATCGTATGCAGGGTGCCTTGGTGCGCTACCCTTTCGGAATTCCCATTTTGCTTATCAAAGAGATGGCTGAGGATGTAATGGTAACCACCATTGTGGCCACTCAGTCGCAGAAAACCTCGGTTATAAACCAGTATTTAGCCAACGGGGTGGATACCAGCCATTGTAACTTTCTGATCGCCCCTTCCGATAGTTACTGGACGCGCGACTACGGCCCCTGGTTTGAAAGCGACAGTTCCAACCAGGTAGGCATCATCGATTTTCCTTACAACCGTCCGCGCCCGAACGACGATGAAATTGCCAAGCGGGTTGCTGACATGCTCGGGATTCCCTGGTTTGGAATGAACATCGACCATACCGGAGGGAATTATATGACGGATGGCTATGGCATTGGTTCCTCTACCAACCTGGTTTGGGTCGAAAACCCATCTCAATCACATGCACAGATCGCCGCAAAGATGAATAGCTATCTTGGCATTACAAATTACCAGGTCGTGCCCGATGCAAATATCTCTACTACCATTGACCATATCGATTGCTGGAGTAAATTTCTTGCCCCCGACAAAATCCTTATCCGGAAAGTACTTACCTCCGATCCTGAATACAACTCGCTTGAATCGGCAGCAACCTACTGGGCATCACAGGTCACCCCGTTTGGATATAACTATAAGGTTTACCGGGTGATGACACCGCAGGATCAGCCCTATACAAATTCTGTAATCCTGAATAACAAGGTACTGGTCCCGATAATGAACTCGACCTGGGACGACACTGCAATAGCTGCCTACCAGGCTGCCATGCCGGGTTACGAAATTATCGGGTTCCTTGGCAATCCCTCCACCCCCTGGCTCTCGACCGATGCCCTCCATTGCCGTGTGATGGGTATCGCCGACCTGGGTATCCTGTTCATCAAACACCTTCCGGTTTATGGTGTTCAACCGTGTGAGAGCAATTATACAATTAATGCAGATATCATTGCCTGCAGCGACTCAGCAGTAAAGAGTGATTCGGTGCTCATCTGGTACAAGGTGAACAACGGAAGTTTCCAGGCAGTGCCGATGATCAACACCTCGGCCAACCACTATACAGGGATCATTCCTATGCAGCCGGCAGGAAGTACCGTTAAATACTATCTGTTTGCAGCCGATAAATCCAACCGCAGGGCAACAGCGCCATTTATCGGCGCAGCCGACCCTTATACCTTTACCACTGCCTATACAAATGTTGCCGCAATACCCGACACATTATGGTTCCTCACCTTTGATGATATTATCTCCGGAAAGGTTACCTACCTGCATAACTACATGGCATCGGGGACCAACCTGACCGGAGTTCAGCAAATCAGCACAGGTGGATTGCCCTGGTACGTCGACTCAATGTCGGTAAATACTTTTCCGCACATGATGAATCCCGGCGACTCGGTTTATGTGAGGGTGAAAGTGAATATCACTACATTGATGGCTCCATCCATGCAATTTGCAGTCGATACTTTGCATTATACAACCGCATTGGGTACCGGGCATGTGATCATTATGATCAACGATGAGTTGTTGACAGGCACCGGCAAAATTAATGGAACCAAATTGCTGGGAAACAGTTATCCCAATCCGTTTACAACCCAGACTTTTATTCCTTTCATGCTCACTGAACCAGGAATTGTTTATCTGGACGTAGTTGATATTCGGGGTAATAGGGTGAAAACGCTTTGCGCTGGTATGTTCCCCCAAGGCTCCCATACAGTTCTCTGGGACGGCACGGGTGACAATGGAAGCAAAGTTTCTTCCGGGGTCTATTTCTACCAGCTTACAACCGAAAAAGAGCGTGTGGTAAAAAGAACGGTGCTTATTCGGTAAGGCGTTTCTCAGGCCGCATCTGCGGAAAGAAGAGCACATCCTGAATGGAGGCCGAATTGGTCATGATCATGGTAAGCCGGTCGATTCCGATACCCAGACCTGCCGTTGGAGGCATTCCATATTCAAGTGACTTCAGAAAATCTTCATCGAGTACCATCGATTCGGAATCCCCGCGTTTTCCCAGCTCAAGCTGTGATTCGAAACGCT
>CAYHCQ010000039.1:0-24298 GCA_964355115.1 uncultured Prolixibacteraceae bacterium
GCCCGGAGTTACTGTTACAGATCCGTCTGATCCTCCAAAACAGCTTACATTGGTTACTGTTCCTGCTCCCGCAGTAAGTGCGGCCGGCTCTGTGACAGTTGCATCCGATAAAGCCATACAGCCATTGTTATCGGTAACCGTTACTGAATAAGTTCCGTAAACCAGACCCGTCGCTGTCTGGGTCGTCTGGGCAGGGCTTGTTGACCATGCATAGGTATAGGGGGAAGTTCCGCCGCCGGGTGTAACTGTAACAGACCCGTTCGATCCTCCGAAGCAGCTTACATGGGAAACAACACCTCCGATGGCCGTTACGGCATCAGGCTGGGTTATTGTTGCACTGGACGCAGTTGTACAGGAGTTATTATCCGTAACGGTAACCCAATAAGTTCCGTAACCAAGCCCTGCGGACCGATGTAAATATAGGACCCAGCGGTCATCTGTCCGTACTGGGTAACTCCCAGCGCGTTGAACCGCTCCCAGTCGTTTGGCTTCGAATAGTTGGGGATCATCATCCCATTGGTAACCACAACGCGCGGGGCATCCCTGTGCGAAGGAAAGAGTCCCATCGGGTGACCTGAATACATTACAAGGGTTTGCTCCTCCGTCATCTCCGAGAGGTACTTCATGGTAAGCAGGTACTGTGCCCAGTTCTGGAAAACGGCCCCGTTGCCTCCGTAGGTGATTAGTTCATGGGGATGCTGCGCAACCGCAGGATCGAGGTTGTTCTGGATCATCAGCATGATGCTTCGGTTCGAAATAGCGGAGCGCGTTTCTCAGCGCCAGCTTCTTATCCTACGGGGTAAGACTATCCTTCCGAACCGGGGCATGGTTGGCGGAGGTGTCATAGGGCTGCAATGATGGCAATATATCAGCAATACCTAGGGTGATCTGTTCTTTAAATGTCATGGTGGTGTGATAAATCTTTTTGCAAAGATAGGAGACGTCGGGTGAAATGTAAAATCTAAAATCGCAAAATCTAAAATCGCAAAACAGATTAATATTCGCGTGAAATCCAATGTTGAAAGAGCAGGTCATACACGCTGTAGAAGGATTTCCCTTCTGAATTGAATTCCTTGTACACCATCTCCTTCTTTATCAATGCGTTCAGTGACTGAATAACCGTGGCTGATGTCCCCAGATTGTGTTTCTTCAGGAACTCCAGCGATGTCGGGCTATAAACCTGCTTCTCCGACGCTATCGATTTAAGTACAAGCCATTGCTTGTTAGTAAGCAAATCCCGATAACTATAAAAAATCGTTTCGGTCTCCCGAATCATTGCCTGCGCTTCCAATTGCCAGTTTTCATCTGCAATTACAGCATGGCCTGCTGTGAATAACCGATTGCATAACAATTGGACATAGTAAGTATGATGATTGCACCATACCAGAATTCTGTCTGCGGTGTCTTCTGAAATTGCCATTCCACCACGCCTGAATAACCTGCAAATGAACCTGCGGTAATCCGCTGACGGGATCCTGCCCATTTTCATGAACTGCGTGCTCCTGAAAAATGGTTTGGATGGACTGTTGAACATTTCTCCCATAAGGTGTTGCTGACTACCGGAAAAAATGAATGTAAGATTTTTCATTTGCTGAATGATACTGCGTAGCCAGGCTTCGGTTTGTTTTTCAGGAAACTGCAGTATTTGCTGGAATTCATCAATGGCAATGACGACCCTGAAAGGTTGTTTCTCCAGAAATGACAGCGTAGCATAAATATCAGGTTCAGGTGTTCGGGGTCTGGAGTCGATTGTCACCTGGGGAAGGCCCGACAATGCCTCAAAAGAGATCGTTGGCCTGAGAGATTTAATGAATGTCCAGACTGCATGCCCATATTTTGCTCGCGCAGGAACCGCCTTAAGCAGTGCGGTTGAAAGCATGTTCAGGAAATCGGGCAAATTTTCCGCAGGCTGTATATCAAGGTATATGCCAACATAATCTTTGGGGAGTTTCGCCAAAACGTGTCGGATCAAACCCGTTTTACCCATTCTCCTTATTGAAGTGAGGGTTACAGAGTTTCCACTTTCGATGCTCCGGATGATTGACTGTGTTTCATCCAGCCGGTCGCAAAAATACTGAGAACCACCATAGCCAATTGTCACAAAAGGGTTCAAAAGTGTCTTCATGGCATTTGCATTTTTGCAAATATACAAAATATATGTTATTTTTTATAAGTTATATTTTATATGTTATATTTTGTATGTTATATTTTGTATGTTATAAATTATAAGCATGAGAAATAATTCAGCCGGTCCACTGCAAGTGTTGCTTTGTATAACCCCGTGTTTGAACGCTCAATAGGCATACAAAAAACTTTTTTTTATAAACGAGTGGATAGAAAAATGGCATCTATTTTAACATCCGGGAAAGTGAAATATGTGTCATATCTTCTCCTCGGCATTTCGCAGCACCTGGTGTAGAAATTCGCGGGCGCGGAAAAGCTGGGCTTTGACGGTTCCAAGGGGAAGGTCGAGTTCATCGGCGATCTCTTCGTACGACCACTCCTTGAAGTAGCGCAGTTCGACCAGAAGCCGGTAGTGGGGTTTGAGTTTCTCCACCACCTCATGCATCAGTTCTATCTTCTGCTTTTCAATGATCTTCTCTTCCGGGTCGAGGGTGGTAGCGGGGATGTTGGCTGTGGAATCGCCCGAACCGTTCTCGTCGTCGAAGGTACCGTCGGTAAACTGGATGCGTTTGTTTTTACGCAGGAAGTCGATGCAATTGTTGGCGGCGATCTTGAAAAGCCAGGTGCTGAATGCAAAATCGGGGGTATATTGCGACAGGTTCTTGAAGGCCTTGCCGAATGCTTCGATGGTGAGATCATCGGCATCGGTGGCGTTGCTGGTCATCTTCAGCATCATAAAATAGAGTGAATCGCGGTAGTTGTTGAGAAGCTCGGCATAAGCCTTCTGATCGCCATGTTCCCGTGCCCTGATCACCAGGTGGTAGTCGCGCTGGGCCTTTTCAGTAAGGCGGTCGGCTATTTCCATCGCACTGGTTTTCGGATGACATTAGAGATCATGACGCCTGCATTTAGCAGCAATAGCATCGGTTCATAAACGGCAACAAAGGGTAACAGATCCTTTTCATTGAGCTGATGCAGACACTTTGACATAATAATGTACTGAACGGCCGTGCGGATGACGAAAAGCCCTATTACCGGGAAGATCGAATAGTTCAGAGCCAGCATTGCGATGGTAAGGGCATAAAAGAGGACCAGGCTCAGGGAATAGAGCCCCAGGAAGAATTTATGGAGGAGACGGTAATGTGTTGCTGTTGACAGATGTCTTTTTTTCTGGGTGATCCAGGTGGAGAAACTCTGCTTTGGATCGGAAAAGGTATAGCTGCCGGGATCGGTCATGATGGCCGTATTGCGCCGGTTTGCAACACGGTTGATAAAGAGGTCGTCGTCGCCCGAGCGGATGCGGTAATGTGATATGAAGCCGTTGTTGCGGTAGAACAGCGATTTCACATACGAGAGGTTGCGCCCCACACCCATGTAAGGGATCCCTGCCAGGGCAAAGGAAAGATACTGCGTGGCGATATGAGCGGTGTCGAACCGGATCAGTCTGTTTACAATTCCGGCGGTGCGGTTATAGGGACCATACCCCAGAACGATCTCGGTTTTGGGAGTGTAGGCCGAACTCATAAGGCTTACCCAGTTCCTCGAAGCGGGTATGCAGTCGGCATCGGTAAGCAGCACGGTATCGTATCTGGCCGACTTGATGCCGATAGAAAGAGGGAACTTCTTTCCGCTGAAAAAATTCAAATCGTGCTGAATATAAAGACTCTTCAGATGAGGATACTTTTCGCTCAGGCTATTCAGAAGAAATAAGGTATCATCGTCGGATGCATGGTTCACGACAAGCACCTCATATTCGGGGTAATCCTGTTCCAGGAAAAGCGGAAGGCTCTCCTTCAGATGATGGTATTCGTTATGGGCGCAAATCACGACGGAAACTCCCGGTTTTCCGGATGTTACGGAGTTGTTGCGGTGGCTTCCCAACCGCCTGAAAAAACCCGTGTAGAAGAGGAGCTGAACCAGGAATACGACACCCAGTGCAATGCCCAAAACCAAGGGTATCAGACCCGTATTTATCAATCCATCAATCATTTATGATCATTTATCCGGAGCGGAGGCAAAGTTATTCAATATCGCTGAATAAAAACTACCTTTGTCAACAATTAATGAAATTCTCCGTTTCCCACCGCGATAATCAGTCCTCTGCACGCGCAGGGACTGTCGAAACCGACCATGGCCTGATCGAGACCCCCATCTTTATGCCGGTGGGCACTGCAGGAGCTGTTAAAGCGTTGCATGTGAGGGAGCTTCACGACGATGTGAAGGCGCAGATCATGCTAGGGAACACCTATCATTTATACCTTCGGCCCGGCGTCGATATTATTTCCCGTGCCGGCGGATTGCACAAGTTCAACGGCTGGGACCGGCCCATCCTCACCGACAGCGGAGGTTACCAGATCTATTCGCTGGGAGCCATGCGGAAGTTCACCGACAACGGCGTTATCTTCCAGTCGCACATCGACGGGTCGAAGCATACCTTCACACCCGAGAAGGCGATCGATGTTCAGCGGGAACTGGGTGCCGACATCATGATGGCCTTCGACGAATGCACCCCCTATCCATGCGATTACGACTACGCGAAGAAATCGATGCAACGCACCCACCAGTGGCTGAAAAGGTGCGTCGACCATTTTGCCATAACCGAATGCCCCCACGGCTACACCCAGGCGCTTTTCCCCATTGTGCAGGGAAGTGTTTACCCCGAACTCCGCGCTGAATCGGCAAAGTACATCTCCGGCATGGACGCCCCGGGAAATGCAATCGGCGGACTCTCGGTTGGCGAACCGGCGAAGATGATGTACGAGATGACGGCAGAAGTTTGCGAAATCCTTCCGGCCGACAAGCCACGGTATCTCATGGGTGTGGGCACCCCGGCCAATATCCTCGAAAGTATTGCCCTCGGCATCGACATGTTCGACTGTGTAATGCCCACGCGAAATGGCCGCAACGGCATGCTCTTCACCCGAAACGGCATCATCAACATCAAAAATGAGAAGTGGAAGGACGATTTCTCTCCGCTGGAGGACGGTGGGGATGTTTTTACCGACATACAATATACAAGGGCATTTTTACGTCATCTCTATGTGGCCGGAGAAATGCTTGCGGCCATGATCGCCACCGTGCACAACCTGGGGTTTTACCTCTGGCTGGTGCAGGAGTCGCGGCGGCAGATAGAGGCAGGCACTTTCAGCGCCTGGAAAACAATCATGGTGAAAAAGCTCATGCAGCGATTATAACCCTGCAATCGGGATGAAGACGATCGACTACTATATTATCCGAAAATTCCTGGGAACCTTTTTCTTTACCCTGGTTTTACTCATTTTTGTAGTGATCGTCTTCGACATTTCCGAAAAGATCGACGATTTCCTGAAACGGGAAGCCCCTATGCGCGCCATCGTCTTCTCCTACTATTTCAACTTCGTCCCTTACTTTATCAACCTTTTCAGTTACCTCCTCACATTCATCGCGGTCATCTTCTTTACCTCCCGGATGGCCTCCGACTCAGAGATCATCGCCATCCTCAGCAGTGGCATCAGCTTCCGGCGTATGCTCCTGCCCTATTTCGTTTCGGCCGCCGTTCTCGGACTGCTCTCTTTTTTTCTGGCCAATTTCCTGATCCCCTACACCAACCGGGGGATGCTCGACTTTGAAAAGCAATACATCAATGATCCGAGGCAGTTCACCGATCAGAATGTCCATAAACAGATTGCCCCGGGAGAGTTCATCTACCTTGAAAACTTCAACATAAAGACCGGTGCCGGCTGGAAGTTTACCCTGGAAAAATTTAAGAACAAGCAGCTGATTTATAAACTGAAGTCGGAACGGATCGAGTGGGACAGCATCCGGTCGCGCTGGAAAATCACCAATTATATTGTTCGCAGGATCAACGGGATGGAAGAATCGCTCACCAGGAATGCGGTTCTCGACACATCGCTGCCTTTCAAACCGTCAGAATTCCTGGAGGATATCGAAGAGGTGAAGATCATGAACTACTTTACCCTGCGCGATCATATCAAGAAGAAAGAACTCAGGGGCGACCCCGATGTTACGAAATATAAAGTAAAGAAATATGAACGCCTTGCCAACCCCTTTGCCACCATTATCCTTACTCTCATTGGGGTGGCGGTTTCGAGCCGGAAGGTTCGTGGTGGTATCGGCTTCCACTTAGGATTCGGGCTGGCGCTTACTTTCGTGTACATCCTTTTCATGCAGATCAGCACCGTGTTCGCCACCTTCGGCGACCTCCCCCCGCTGATCGCTGTCTGGTTACCCAATATCGTGTTCGGAATTATCGCTCTGGTACTGATCAGGCTGGCGCCGAAATAAATGGTGCATTGTTTACAAGGTTCCCATCCAGGTAAAGCACCCGGGGAATAATCCTTCAACCCGGGGTTTTTCATTAAAAATCCCATAAACTGCAGACCCACTGCCGCTCATCGAAGCATAGATGGCGCCGGTATCGTATAATTTCTGTTTGATTTCTCCGATCTCCGGGAACTTCCTGAAAACCGGCTCCTCAAAATCATTTACCAGATCCACTTTCCAGGATTCAACAGGCTGGACAATGATTTCGCCGAGCGGTCTCTCCGGTCGTTTCGGTGTAAGCATTTCATAGGCCCCGGCAGTATCAACATGCACATTGGGTTTTACAACTGCAATCTGAAATCCTGAGAGTTCCACCGCACAAGGGGCAAACTGGTCGCCCCGGCCTGAGGCAAGTACAGGTTTGTTGCCGATAAAAAAGGCACAGTCACTCCCAAGCATCCTGGCGAAATCCTCCATTTGAGGCACCTCAAGACCCAATCCAAAGAGCCGGTTCAGAAGTTTGACAGTAAATGCCCCGTCGGATGACCCCCCTCCAAGTCCGGCCCCCATGGGGATTGCTTTGTGGAGGTGGATCCGGATGGCGGATGTTGGATGAGGGATGGCGGATGACGGATGGGGGATGGCAGATGACGGATGGCGGATGGCGGATGACGGATGAGGGATGGCGGATTTTAGCAGGTGATAAGCCTGGATGCAGAGGTTTGATTCAGGTTTACCGGGAATGGGGATACCGGATGTGGTAAAGGTGGTTTTTCCGTCGGAAGCGGGGTTGATTTCGAGGGCGTCGTGCAGGGCAATGGGATAGAAAACGGTTTCTATGTTATGAAATCCGTCGTGCCGTTTGCCGGTTACATGGAGACCGAGATTGATCTTGGCATTGGGGAAAACAATCATTGTCCGGGCAGTTTGGCCGGCCGCGAAAAGGCCGGGTTGGTGACAAAAAGGCTATCGGTCAAAGTTAGCAAAAAGGATTTCAGGTCCGATAATTCTGAAGGTGTCAGGTGGATACCTCCTTCGGGAAGGTGATGCATCAGCGGGCTTACCGATGGAGAACTGACAAGTGCGGTATTATAGAAATTGAGGACTTCGTCAATCGTTTTAAAGCGTCCGTCGTGCATATAGGGCGCCCGGAATACCAGGTTGCGCAGTGTGGGGGCCTTGTAGGCTCCGATGTCGGACATCAGACCCGTTACCAGTGAACGGTCGGCCGGATCGGTAAAAACGCTGTCTTTCCCATTGTTGTAAAAGAGATTTGTCGTAAACAACGGGTTCCCATCTCCTCCGTGACAGTGAAAACAGTCGGCCCCCTGTTCCGTCATAAATAGCACGTAACCACGGCGTTCGGCTTCATCGAGATTAACTTCTCCGCGAAGGAACCGGTCGAATTTCGAATCGGCGGAGATCAGCGTCCGCACAAACTGGGCGATCGCCCTTCCCATGTTTTTAACGGTTACAGTACTGCTGCCGAAGGCCTTGCGAAAAAGTTCCGGATAGCCTTGTGTCTGCTGTATCAGGCTTTTTGCCCGGTTGGTGTCGCTGAACATCTCATGCGGCGCCATGATGGCCATCCAGGTGAGGTCCTCAAGCTGACGCATGCCCGATACCGGACTGCCCTCCCTAACTTTGCCGTTCCACAGGTAGCCATTGCTCATCCACACCAGGTTGATCATCGGCATCATGAAATGTGGCGTGGGGATACCCGTTACCCCGAACGGATGTCCGCCCTTAAATTTCGGATGATCTATACCGCAAACAAATGAATGTTCCTGCAGATGGCAGGTGGAGCAACTCATCAGCGAATCGTGATGGCTGCGGCCTGAAATACGACCGTCGTAAAAGAGGAACCTGCCAAGAGCAACCCCCTCAATGGTCATGGGATTATCGGCCGGAATGTTCAGCTTTGTCGGGAAATACTTCGGAATCTGAATCGTATAAGGAGTAGGATGATATGCCTCCACCGGGGAACCTTTCCTGCATGAGCCCAAGAAAAGAACCATCACCAGAAGCAGGAGTAAGCCGACCAGAGAAACCACGGTACGAAAGGTACGTGGTGACGTGGTGACGTGGTGACGTGGTGATTTGGTGATTTGGTGCATTCGTCTCAAAGTTTCCAATCTATTTCAAGTTCCCCCTTCTGTCTGAGCAGGTCGTTGATCCGCGAAAAATGCTTGCAACCCAGGAAGCCGCGGCTTGCGGAAAGCGGTGACGGGTGGGCGGCGGTAAGTATAAAATGACGCGATGTGTCGATCAGCGACTTTTTGGCTATGGCATAATTTCCCCAGAGGACGAAAATAATTCCACTGCGCCTGGCAGAAAGCTGCCTTATAGCGGCATCGGTAAACGTTTCCCAGCCTTTGTTCTGGTGCGATCCGGCCTGATTTTCGCGTACGGTGAGCGTGGCATTGAGCAACAGGACTCCCTGACTGGCTAATTTTTCGAGGTTACCATGCTGTGGTGGTGAAATGGCAAGATCGGATGAGATCTCCTTGAAAATATTGATCAGCGATGGTGGTTTTGGCACTCCGGAGGGCACTGAGAAGCATAGCCCGTGTGCCTGTCCGGCCCCGTGATAGGGGTCCTGACCTAACAAAACAACCCTCACCTTGTCGAATGGCGTCAGGTTAAACGCATTGAAAATTAAAGAACCAGGAGGAAATATGTTGTATTTCTTCTTTTCCTCTACGAGAAATGCCTTAAGTTCCAGGAAATAAGATTTGCCGAACTCTTCATCCAGCGCCAACTTCCAGCTATTATCGATGACCGGGCTAAGCTTTTCCATATTGAGTTATAAACAACACCGGGAGCTTTGCAAATCCGACAGCGTTGATAACTTTACGCAATAAATGTTGATTTTATTTGTTCATATACTTAGATACCATTAACTTTGCATTTCATTTCACAGAAAAAACGGAACCTGACACCATGAAAAAAATACTCTTTGTCGTTTTAACCGTCATCGTTTTGGGCATCGTCACCTCCTGTGCATCGAACCAGCGTTGCGCTGCATACGGTGAAAAGCAAAGATACCAAATTGAGCGTCGTTAACCGACCTTTTCCTGTATTATAATCTTACTTTAAATGGGAGGCTTCCACCTCCCATTTATTTTTTTCTTTCGTACCTTTGTTCCGGTATGCTTCCAATTCGCATGAACAGATTATTATTCAGCCTGATCCTGGTTTTCGCCGTCATCTGCAGCCTTGTCGGGTATTCGCAGTATGGCCCCGAGGAGAACGACACCCTTCCTGAGAACGTTTTACTGGAGAAACAGTGGAGCCTTGGTGCGCAGCTCAACACCAACGGATGGGGGCTGAAATTAAGGAGAGGTCATAATGTCACCGCGTTGCGGCAGTTCATGTGGGAGGTCGAATTCTCCACCTACAAATCCCCCAAGGAGGTACGCACCATCAACCCCTATTTCGCCGACTCGCGATCCTATATTTACGGAAAGCTGAATTCCGTATGGTTTATACGCGGCGGGGTCGGACAACAGCACATCCTCAACCGCAAACCCTATTGGGGCGGCGTGCAGGTAAGCTGGCTTTACTATGGGGGCTTCTCTCTCGGAATGGGTAAGCCGATGTACCTTTATATAATCCATTTCAATACCGGATATACCAACTACGAGGTTTCCGAGGAACGGTACAACCCGGAAATCCATTTTATCGACAATATCTATGGCCGGGCATCGTGGCTTGCAGGGTTTTCAAAGCTGGGGCTTTATCCCGGGGCTTATATAAAAACAGGACTTGATTTCGAATACGGGTTGAAAAGCAGGCAGATCAGCTCACTTGAAGTGGGCGGGATGCTCGACTTCTCTCCCATTGCCATCCCGGTAATGGCCTACAACCCCAAGCAGAGTTTCTTTTTGACCCTCTATGTCAGCGTGATGTTCGGGAAGAGGTACAATAAGTACGACAATGTGGGGAAATCGAAGTAGCGGAGGAATATACATCCAGGAGCGTATAATCCTGCCTGGAAGCAATACGATCAGTCTTTAACACATCGGCAGGAAAAACCAGCATCTGAGATTGTTGCTCCTCTATAAACATGTGATTTCTCGGCCCAAAGCATCCTGTCACCATCAGATGTATAGTTGCCGAAACTAGTTCCAATCCACCAAACCGTAGTTATTCCTAACTCCTTAAAATCACCGTTAGAAGATCTGATCCCTGCAGGAAGTGCAGAAAATCCACTGCTATTGGACCCATGGTAATAAGGGCCCCAATGTGTTGGATCGGCTTCTTTCAGCTTGTTACCCTGGTCAGTCCCTCTCCAACAATGCATACAATTGTTCGTATCCAGCATCCCCAAACAGGCCTCTAACCTCATCCATTCTTTGTCTTTTGGCATATGCCAGCCAACAGGGCAAATTCCTTGATGGCGAACCGTATCCCATTGGGATGATGACTCTCCTTTCATCACTGCAGCAGCAGTGTAAAGTCTCCCATAAACATAAGAGTTTGAAGGATCATCGTTATAATCAAACCAATAAGGTGTAGTAAAATCAAACCTGATGTTGCCTGCGCCTGTCCCATCAGTTAAAGGAGTACCATCTGCATAATGCTTTGACCGGACATTCTCTCTAAACCAACACTGACTACCAATCTGCACGGTTGGATACACGTTATTATCGTAATCAATAACAAAGGGCTGTCCCGGGCAGGGAATCGAGAGTGGAATATTTATTGAATCCTGGTCAGCAGGAAAATTAACTTCATTATTTGAGTAATATCCTGATCTGATTGCTGTGAATTTCACCGCATCGCCGGGTGCGAAAATAAAATCAGAATTTGTCCGGAAGACGGCGAATTCCTGTGTTTGATTTGATCCTTTTGAACTGCAACTCATGTTAATCCCCAACTCTTGATACCCGGTTAAACTGCCGGTGCACTTTATGGAATAATTAAGGGTATTGCTCTTGATGTTGAGAACTAATAACGGATTATTCCCGGTTTTTACTTCAACCAGGTTTGAGCCGGAGTGGCAGGAAATTTCTTTGTATAAAAGAGTAGCACCGGATAAGGTCACTAACCTGAATTCAACAAGTTCGTCTTTGAACGATACATTTCGCAGACGTAAAAGACCAGGCTGGTTGGATTCAACATGAATGCCGCTTTTATTGTTCAGATTATCAATGGCATTGATAACCTTCCCTTTGACAAGGTCAATTTCATAACTTTTTATTCCGGATGGCAGTGGGGAAAGCACAACCGAATTCGGCTGAGTCCAATTCTCAAGAATTATCGTATCAAGTTCAACCCTTGCTCCATTCAACCAACCCGTGAGTGTGACCACAACATTTTGGGAAGAGACAAACAAAGGATAAATCCACACTACTAATAGTAACATCCATTTAATCGCGCATAATATCCTCTGTTTGTCTTTCATCATGATTTTTTATAAAATTAACATTTAATTCTCAGTAAGAATTCCTCATTCTATTGAAACAACCCCGATCTCCTTGTGATTGAATACTTTTACTCCCTGGCTCCTTGTTTCGACCAGGAGGCGGCCGAGGTCGTCCACACCCTTTATTCGGCCTTCGAAGCGTGTCTCCCCTGCCATAAACTCCCTCCACTCTCCGAATCCAAGAAGGGCCATCTGATAACCGGTTTCAATCGCATCAACCTCCCCAGCCACCAGGGAATGGTATCTCTTTCCGATGCAAGCGCACAGTCCTTTCAGCGCAAAACGAAGGTCGGTTTCCTGGCCGGAGAGTTGTTTCAGTGAAACCGGGTTGGGCAGGCTGTCAGGAAACAACAACTGATTAACATTTAGTCCGATCCCGGCTATCGATGTATCGAGGCTGGCGCCCATGATCCTGTGTGTGATGAGGATTCCACCGAGCTTTTTAGTCCCGATATAAATGTCGTTGGGCCATTTTATCCTGGATATGGGATGGGGGATGTGGGATGTGGGATGGGGGATGTGCGATGTGGGATGGTAGATGTGGGATGACAAGCAATTGATAACGAAATCGAGCACTCCCAGCGAGATCACCTTATTGAGAAGGAACTGCCGGTCGGGGGGAAGAAAACGAGGGTTTAAAATTATGGAGAGGGTGAGGTTTTTACCTGGTTCGCTTTCCCATTTGTTGTCATTTTGCCCTTTCCCCTGGAACTGTTCATGTGCCCATACAATTGTGCCCTCCTTCGCCTGGCCTTCTGTAATAAGCTTTTCAGCATAGATGTTGGTTGAGTCAACCCTGTCGAGTTCGATGATATTGGATCCGATCATGGTGCAAATTAATAAAAACATTGCTCCTGTGGATAAATATACTGTTTTCCCGGTTCACCTTTCATGCAAAAATCCGATTAAGCAATAAAACTCATGGAAAACTACTCAAACCATATCGCGATAAAATCGTGGGCGGAGGATGACCGGCCCCGTGAGAAATTCATGCTCAAGGGACGCCACTCACTGAGTGATGCCGAACTGCTTGCAATTCTCATCGGATCAGGCACCCTGAAAGAGTCGGCGCTCGACGTGGCCAAGAACATACTCCGGCTTGCACACGAGAACCTGGCCGAACTGTCGCGGCTTACCATTCCCGACCTGCTCAAGGTGAGAGGCATCGGCACGGTTAAAGCAACAATATTGCTGACAGCTCTCGAACTCGGGCGGCGGAGAAATGAGTCGGAGGTGCTGGTGAAGGAGAGGATTAAGACCAGCAGCGATGCCTTCGAAATACTGCGGACAGCCATCGGCGACAAGCCTTACGAGGAGTTCTGGATCATCCTGCTCAACAGGGCCAACAGGGTAATCAGGAAATGCAGCATCAGCGAAGGAGGGGTGACAGGAACAGTGGTTGATCCGAAAAAGATCTTCAAGATCGCCATCGACCATCATGCATGCTCAATTATTCTTGGCCACAACCATCCCTCGGGCACAATTGTTCCCAGCGAAGCCGACATCCATATTACTAAAAAGATACGCGACGCCGGCGTGATGCTTGATGTTGCCGTGATCGATCACATCATCCTCGGCGAAGACAGGTTTTACAGCTTTGCTGATAACGGTGAGATGTGAGATGTGGGATGTGGGATGTGGGATGTGAGATGTGAGATGTGGGATGTGAGATGTGGGACCATTGTCAATTAGCAGGAATTGGTCTAAACTCAAATCCCTGTTCAAGAAAATGTTCTAAAAACCTCGGCAGGGCATACCTGACATTTTCGATCGACTTCACGCTGTCGTGAAACACCACGACAGATCCCTCTTTCGTGTTGTCGATGGCATACTGAAGGCACACCTCAGGTGAGGTACGGCGGTCGAAATCCCAGGTGAGCACCGACCAGAGTATAAAACGGTACTGTTTGCGCAGGAGGAAATATTGCGACAGGTTAAACCGACCGTAGGGCGGGCGGAAGAGTTCTGACTGAAAATATGGCTCACACCGCATAACATCCTCAACATAGGCTCCCGGTGGGGTTTTCCATCCGTTGAGATGGTGATAAGTATGGTTTCCGATGGCGTGACCGGCGCTTCTCACCATTTCAAAAACCGCGGGATTCTTCCTGACATTGTCGCCCACCATGAAAAATGTGGCTCTGACGCTGTACTTTTCCAGAATACCGAGGATTTCCGGCGTCGCTTCGGGGATCGGGCCATCGTCGAAAGTAAGATAGATGACCCTCCCGCTGCCGGGAAGATCGCACACCAGGTACCGCGGGCTGAACCACCGTAAAAAGAAGGGCGATTTTACGGTCTTCACTGGTTGGCCGGCTGATAAACCTTCTGAACGTACTGATCGTAATACTGTGTCATGACCTTCTCGGCCTTGGTGGCTATGCTCTCCTGTCCTGCCTCCTTTGCCACAACACCCAGGCGTTGAAGGGTAAACAGCGCCTCCTGCATGTTGACATCCATGTCGGGCAGATCGTTGTCGGGATAGGAAAAATAGTAAGCCAGTTCATCGCCCGAATAGCTGATCAGTTTCTCGGCAATGGCATTGCCTTTAGCAACCTGACCAAGCTTGTAATACCCGGCTGCAATGGGAACCGAGAAGAAGTCGTATCTGGCAGCGGCATCCGGCATCACTTCAACACAGCGGTCGAGTACGCTCAGGGCGGAATCCTTTTTACCTTCGAAAATAAGCGCATCGGAAAGTCGTCCGAACAGACTACGGAAGTTCATGAACATCCGGGCGTTGTTCTCGTCGAGGTATACTCCAGGCTCTCCAAGGTTGCCCCATTTGAATTTGTTCATCAGGTTGTCGTACATCACCGTGGTATTCACCTCTCCCATCTGCCCGTCGGTGCTCTTTGCAGGGACAGGAAGCAGCCGGTAGGCCAGTCCTTCGAGATGAAAATACTTTTCGAGTCCGATATAGGTTTCGGCTCCGGTGGTCATCACAAAGTACACAGGCCGTTTCCAGTTGTTGGTTGCCAGCAGGTCGAGGATCATGAGGCTGTTCTTCTCAACAGCCTGGCGGCCTATCTCCCAGCGTATCGTATCAAGCCGGCCGGCATATCCGGCAGGAACAAGATTCATGATGTTCGCAGTGTCGTAGGTAACCATGAACTTCTTTGTCGGGAAGAAGTCGATCATCCCGATCTGCTCTGTATTCATCTTCAGCCTCGACTCGTCTGTGGCAATAATCTCGAAGAGTGCCCTCACATCAACAAATTGGTTTTTCAGCCCCTCATCTTCTATCAGGTAGGTTACATCGTGATTTCCCTGCCGGTATTTGTCTTTGGTCATAGAAAAAGGTACCGCGTCGCCGTCGTACGCCTTGCGTTTCATCTGGTCGATATACCATTCGGTGTTGAGCAGGCTCAGGTTTACCACCCTTACGTCGGTACGGATCCCCTCTACCTCCTGGGCATACCAGAGGGGGAAGGTGTCGTTGTCGCCGTTCGTAAACAGGATGGCATTGGGGGCGCAGGAGTTCAGGTAATTCTCGGCGATTGCCAGTGCCGTGTAACGTCCGGAACGGTCGTGGTCGTCCCATCCCTGCTGGGCCATGATGGCGGGAACGAGCCCGAGGCAGGCCACGCTGGCAATGATTGCTGCAATTTTCGGATTCAGCTTCCTGCTCAGCCATTCCACGAGCTGCATCACACCCAGTCCGATCCAGATGGCAAAGGCGTAAAACGAACCGGCAAAGGCGTAATCACGCTCCCTCGGTTGCGGTGAATACTGGTTAAGGTAGAGTACAATCGCGATCCCGGTCATAAAAAAGAGAAGGAAGATCACCAGGGTGCTTTTGTAATCCTTCTTAATGGTAAAATAGATCCCGACAATACCCAACAGCAGCGGGAGGAAGTAGAACTTGTTGTCGCCCTTGCTCTTCCTCGATTCGGGGATATCCTGCGAACCCAGGCGTGCCTTGTCGTAAAACCCGATCCCGCTCTTCCAGTTCCCGTCGATCTTGTTGCCGGTGCCCTGAATGTCGTTTTGCCGGCCCACGAAATTCCACATGAAATAGCGCACATACATATGATTGAACTGGTAGTTCCAGAAAAAGCTCAGGTTTTCTCCAAAAGTTGGCTTGTTGCGGGTTTCGGGCTGGTCGCCCTGCTGAACATCTGTAGGTACACCCTTCACATTCCCCCACCGCTGGTATTCTCTTATATAGCGCTCTTCCATATTGGCCCACATACGCGGGAAAAATGTAGTGAACCGCTGATCGTAAACGGGGATGGTCTTTTCACGCTTGTCGATCACCACATATTTTTTTGTCTTTTTATCCTTTGCATATACCGGATTGCCATCGGTACGATTGATGAGCGGAGCATTGTAGTACTGCCCGGTAAGCAGCGGCCAGTCGCCGTATTGCTCACGGTTGAGATAAGCCAGCAGCGAAACTGCATCCTCAGGATTGTTTTCATCGATGGGGGTGTTGGCATTGCTGCGGATCACCAGCACAAGGAATGAGGAGTAACCGATCATGATAAAGGTAAAGGCCAGGATGATGGTATTCCAGATGGGCTTCATGGTCTTTTTCGTGTACCATAATCCGCCGATAACTGCTCCGACAAGCAGCAGAAAATAGAAGATCGTTCCGGAGTTAAAAGGAAGCGAGAGGGTATTCACGAAGAACATTTCGAAAATTCCTGCCAGTTTGAGAATCCAGGGGATGATAACGTACATCACCGTGGCGAGGATCACTACAGAAAGGATGGCGGTAACAAATATGGTCTTCCAGGAGGGGCTCTCAACCTTTTTAAAATAATAGACAAACGTGATGGCCGGGATGGCAAGCAGGTTAAGAAGGTGAACGCCTATCGAAAGCCCCATCAGGTATGCGATGAGCAGCAGCCAGCGGAAGTTGTGCTTCTCCCCGGAGTGCTCTTCCCACTTGAATATGGCCCAGAAGACTATGGCGGTAAAGAAACTCGACATGGCATATACCTCCCCTTCAACAGATGAAAACCAGAATGAATCGGAAAATGTATAGGCCAGGGCGCCAACAAGTCCTGCCCCCATGATGCCATACATTTTTCCTTCGGTCATACCCCCGTCGCGAAGGGCAATCTTTTTCGCTATCATGGTGATGGTCCAGAAGAGGAACAGGATTGTGAACCCGCTCGACAGAGCGCTCATTGTATTCACCATGCGGGCAACCTGGGTAAGGTCGCCAAAAGCAAACAGGGAGAAGAACCTGCCGATTAGCTGGAACAGTGGCGCCCCCGGCGGATGGCCCACTTCGAGCTTGAAAGCGGTAGCGATGTACTCGCCGCAATCCCAAAAACTCAGGGTGGGTTCGGAAGTGAGAATGTAAACGGCGGAGGCAATGGTAAACACCACCCAGCCGAGGATGTTGTTGAGTCGTTTGTAAGTCTTCATGGGTGTTTGCTTTGCAGGTCGACAAAGGTAGGAAAAATAGAGACTTATTCGTATTTTTGCGCCACTAACGCAAACACACAACGCATGTACAGACTCGTATTGATCCGTCACGGCGAAAGCACCTGGAACAAGGAAAACCGTTTTACCGGCTGGACAGATGTAGAACTATCGGAAAGGGGCATCAGTGAAGCCATTGAGGCCGGCAAATACCTTAAAAAGGAGGGCTTCAACTTCAAGGTTGCCTACACCTCTTACCTTACCCGTGCAATCCGCACGCTCTGGCTCATCCAGGAACAGATGGATCTTCTTTGGATCCCGGTTTACAAAACCTGGCGCCTCAATGAAAAACATTACGGAAATCTGCAGGGGCTTAACAAAGCCGAGATGGTCGAAAAATATGGCGAAGAGCAGGTGCTGATATGGCGCCGGAGCTATGATGTGCGTCCGCCCGCCCTCGACTCCGAAGACCCCCGCCATCCCCGTTTCGACCCGCGTTACAGGGATCTGAACCCGAACGACATTCCCGCTACCGAAGCCCTGCAGGATACAGTTGAACGCATCATTCCCTATTGGAAGGACGAGATGGAACCGAGCCTCCGCAAGCATAAGGAGGTGATTGTGGCCGCCCACGGAAACAGCCTGCGCGGCATCGTGAAATACCTGAAGAACATCTCCGATAACGACATTGTCGGATTGAACCTCCCCACCGGAATCCCCTATGTTTTCGAATTCAATTCGAATATGGTTCTCACACGGGATTACTTCCTGGGCGACCCGGAGGTGATCAAAAAACTGATGGAAGAGGTGGCTAACCAGGGAAAAAAGAAGTAATTAAAAATTCCAATCTCATGCCAAAACGCTGGGTCATCCCCGATGTTCACGGGTACGTGAAAACGCTGAAATCGCTGGTGGGTGATATTATCCGGCCCATGCGCAGCGATGAGCTCTATTTCCTGGGCGACTATGTCGACCGCGGCCCTGACTCGAAAGGGGTGATCGATTTCATCCGGGAGCTCGAAAAGGACAAGTACAACGTAACCGCGCTCAAGGGTAACCATGAGGACTTCATGGTGGAACTTTATGAGGCTGAGTTGAAGTCGAAAAATGCATGGTGGCATAATTTCGGCAACAAGAAGCACAAGTCGTGGCTTGAGATCGGCGGCAAGCCAACGCTCGAAAGTTTCGGTGTTACCCATATCAAAGACGTACCGCCCGATTATATCGAATGGATGCGTAACCTCAAATACTATGTGGAACTCGAAAAGTTTGTCCTTGTACATGCCGGTCTCAATTTCAAGAACGACGACCCGTATGAGGACAAGCGTTCGATGCTGTGGTTGCGCGACTATCCCATCATCCCCGAGAAGATCGGCGGCCGGCGTATCATCCATGGCCATGTGCCGGTAAACATGGAGTTGATCACCCTGGCGGTAAAGAACCGCATCTACAAGTTCATCGATATCGACAACGGCCCTTACATCACCGGCAAAGAGGGTTTCGGTAACATGGTTGCACTGGAACTGGAGAGCATGGAGATGGTGATACAGTATAATATGGATCCGGACTGACGTGGTGACGGGGTGACGGGGTGACGTGGTGAAATGACGAAATATTTATTTCCGGCCGATTTCAGTGATGTCATTTTTCAATTTCTCTTCCACCGGCAGGTAGTTGAATCCTGCCCAGAAATCGGGATCGGGAGCACCGGCGATCTGGTCCCAGCGCTGGCCTGAGCCGGTTGATTTATCTCCCCTGAAATTCCTGATCTTTCCTGCATCGCGGGTGGCGTCGGTCACCACAACTTCGTTTTTATAGCCGAACCGGAGTCTCTGGCCGCTTGCGGGCTGGTTAAAGGTGATCCACTCCTCGTCGCGGATGGTGGACAGGTACCACATTTCCCCGTGTTTTGCATATGTCACCGTGCGGTCGATGAGTGGCATGTCTGCAATCCACCCGGGCTGGTTGCGGATGTAGTAGCTTCGCTGGTATTTGGTCTTTTCGTAGGTCTCCCAGGCATTAAAACTGGGCTTCTGGGTCATCTTCACCAGGGCAAATGACGAGGACTCGATAAAAAGCTCACCTTTCCATAGTTTTTCTTTCACGCCGGCTTTCTGGCTGTAAAATATATGGTAGATCTTGCCTCCCGCAGGGTTGATCACCTCCTCCATCCTGAAATCGTAGTACCTGAATAATTTCTCGTCCAGGATGGTCGTGTGATAAAACTCTGCAATATCGTATACAAAATTGCATCCAAGGCAACCGGCTTCGCGGCCGGCTTCACCCATTGAATTAACGATGGCCGTATCGGAAACGACCCTGCCCTTTAACAGCAGGGGAATATTGGAGGATTCGTGTTTCCTGCTATAGGCGCCCGCCTTGTACAGATAATAACCGGTCTTCATGTTTTCCACAATCGCCTCGGTAAACTCTGCCAGTTTGTTGTTCACCGTTTTACGGGACCGGATAAAAGCAGTGAGGATCAGTGAATCCTCACCGTAATTGGCAGGGATAGCGGCCACCACCCTGCGGATCACCTCTTCGGCCGTCAGTCCAATGATCTCGACTTCCGATAATAACAGCGACCGGGGTTGCAGCGAGATTTCCTTTGGCGATCCCGCCAGTTCATGGATCCTGCCTTTGTATAACTCATAGCCGAGATAGGAGACCAGGAGTGTATCGGAAGAAAATTTTACGGGAACCGTAAGCTGAAACTCCCCGTCGTTGTTGGTTACTGTACCGAGGGTTGAATTGGCTACCGAGATGGCTGCATACGGAAGCGGGCTTTTACTGATGGCATCATTGATCCTCCCGGTAAGGAGTAAGGTTTCCTGTGCACAAAGGCAGAACGGGAATAACAGGAAAAAAGTAAACGCGTATGCCTTGCGATGCATACCTGTTACTTTAGCGGATTTTTACCATGTGCCCGGGCCTTCGGGATGGTAAAACAGAATGTGGTACCCTTCCCTGGTTCACTTTCCACCCAGATGCGACCCTGGTTCTTTTCAACGAACTCCTTGCAGAGGATAAGTCCAAGTCCGGTCCCAGTTTCATTGGCTGTGCCTTTCGATGTGCTCCGGTGCTCAACCTTGAAGAGACTTTGCATCGTTTTTTCTGAAATGGCGACCCCATTGTCCTTCACAACAACTGTTACAATTCCCTTTTCCTTGTTTTGTGTGTCAATTGTAACGGCGCCGCCTGCATTGGTGAACTTGATGGAATTGGAAATGAGGTTTCTGACTACAGTGTTGATCATGTTCCTGTCGGCAAAAACCTTCACATCCTGTTTTCCTGAGACTACCAGCGCAATATTTTTACTGTGGGCAGCAGCATCAAAAAGACCAATATTGTCAGAAATCACCTCTCCAAGCGAAAATTGCTCCGGATCGAACGGGAGGCTCCCCCGCTGTGAACGTGCCCAGGTAAGAAGGTTTTCGAGCAGGTCGATTGTTCGCACCGAGGCCGATTTCAGTTTCAGCAGGATATTTTTCTGCTCCGCCTCCGAATAATCAGCATCGTCGCATGTCAGCAGATCGAGATACCCTAAAATTACGTTAAACGGATTCCGAAGGTCGTGAGCAATGATGGAGAAAAAGCTGTCCTTCGCATTGTTGCTCTCGATAAGTAGCTTTTCCGATTCCTTAAGTTCGAGGGTTCGCAGGCTGACCTCACTTTTCAGCCTGTTTTTATAACGGCTTACCAGAATGAACCTGGCAAAGATAAAAACTATCCCGGCAATCAGCAGGAATGCAAGGGTGATAAACCACCAGCGAAACCATACAGGGGGCTGAATCTTTATTGTTGCTGAAACCACTGGAAGGCTCCAGGCACCCAGACTGTTTCGGGCTATAATATGAAACCGATAGGATCCCGGGTGAAGATTATTGAAAATAAAACTGCTTCCTGAATATGCCTGTTCATGCGACCACCCGGTATCTGATCCTTCAAGGTAATACTTAACGAAGTTCTGTTTTTCGTTGACCAGTGAAATAACACGTGCATGGAACTCAAGATCGTCATTATTATAAGGCAGGACACTGTTCTTATGCGGGTCCAGGGTGTCGGTACCGGCAATGATATCCTGCAGGAATACTTTCGGCGGAGGGACTTCCCCAGGCTTGTAATCAAGTTCGGGCCGGTATTGCGTGAGCCCCGTGTTGGTTCCGAACCACAGATGGTTTTTGCTGTCCACAAACCCGGCAGACCTGCTGATATCCTGGCCTGCCAATCCGTCGTTCACCGAAAAATGGTCGAGGATCGCTCCATTCCAGCGGTATACCCCGTTGTCGGTGCCAAACCAGATATTTCCCGAATGGTCTTCCAGGATCAGGTAAACAGGTCGGTTAAGGTACAATCCATCCTGGTTTACACGCTTCAGTTCACTTCCTGAAATTTCAAACAACCCAGCGGAGGTGCCAACCCACTTACGGAATTTTGAATCGGTGAACAGTGCATAAACATCGTTGGCCAGCGGATAGTCTTTCGAAGTTATAACGGAACATTTGTCGCCGGTTACATGGATGATACCAGACTGGAAAGTTCCAAGGTAAATGCTTCCGTCGGATCCGGCAAAAATTTTCCGGAGGTGAAGCTGGTCGGCAATGTTCAGGTGAACCGCCATGAAGCGGCCATTCTTAAGCTTGTATAATCCATTAAATGTGTTTGCATAAACGTCGCCTTCTGGTGTGGTGCAAACCGAAAAAGCATTGCCGGGCAGTCCTTGCGGTTCACGGAACCAGGTCAGGCTTCTGTCTTTGTTTAATCTGGCTACCCCAAGGTAGTTTGCGGCCAGCCATACATTCCCATACTTGTCTTTGCGGATATCAAGAACCTTCTTTTCATATTGTGCGTCAACCCCTCCCTTATAAAGAATCAGTTTCGACATGGTTTTCCCATCAAAGAAGGTGAGTACGCCGTCGTGACCAAAAATATAATTTCCCGGACTGGCTTCGATACCTGAAGAGACTTCATTACTGTATAGACCATCCTTTTCAAGGTAACTTGCAAAGCGTTCCGAAGAGATCTTTGTCAGCCCGCGGTAACCGGCGATCCAAACATTCAACTCCCGGTCAACCAAAACCTCCGAGGCCCCATCGGAGATGAGCCCGTTATGTTGTCCTATGCTCCCGGTGATGCCTGTCACCGGTGTATAATAATAGATGGCATAGGGATTCCCGAAATAGATTTTTCCATTCCGGCCAGGATCTAAAAAACAGCGCCATCCTATCCCTGTCAGGGTCAGCTTGAAGGCGGATGAGACCAGATAAAACTTCTCTTCATTTATATAGCCAAGCCAGTTTTCACCCAGCAGCCATAACTGGTTACCGGAACGCTCAATGTTGTAAACAATTCCCGGGAGGTTGCTGAGGTAGTCGGGAAACACCTGTTTCAGAGTGCCTTTATCATATTTTACCAGGGCTTTGGTTGTAGCAATAAAAATACCATTTTCATAACTTCTGGCAGAATAGATGTTATTGGCCGGCAGTCCTTCTCGGCTTGTAATTTGCTTTACCCTGGTCTCCGAATACAGCAATACTCCGCTGTTTGAGGTTCCGGCGAGGATAACAGCATTCCCATTTTCATAGTAAACATCGAGAGAATTAAACCGCACTCCGGCAGAAAGCGAAAACTGGCTTCGGGGCTTCTGGGTAGTCCACCTGGTACCTTCCTTCTTCGAGATGCAAAATGGCGCGTATTCAGGTAATGCCCACAATCGGGAAAATTCATCCAGAAACATACAACCATATGTTCCCGTCTGTAACCCATCGGTGATATTGTAATTGGTAAAGGTGCTGCCATCATAGGAAGTAATTCCCAACCGGCGTCCCATCCACAACAGCCCTGAAGTATCCTGCACGATGCAGTAAACCATCGAGTTTGCCAGTCCATCGGTCTCGGTATAGGTCCGTGCGTGGTAGCGCTGGCCCATAGTAGAAGTTCCAGCAAGCACAACCAGAAAGATGAGTGCAAAGCGGCTCAGGGTGAAGAAGGGGGAATTAACATCGGATTTCATAACTCCGTATTGAGTTCAAAGTTACTAATATTCAAACAGAAAAATTATCTGACAGGATATTAACTTCGTCATAACGCCGGAAATTGTATTTTTACAATTGATAATTGATCAAATGGGGCGGAGTTTTTTGATATATATCTTTCTGCTGCTATGGGTTTGCTTTGCCGGGGCGCAGGGCAGCTGGAATCCTCCCGGAGCCCGCACTGGTTATCCGCGTATATTGCTCGACAGCGCTTCGGTTCCGCTGGTTCGTGAAACCCTGGCCCTGTCCGAAATTCTTGGTTTGTACACATCAGTATGGCTAAATGCGAACAGCACCTTCCCTGCCGGAAATACTACCGATGGCGACAGGATTACAAGGGCAATGCTGGCGAAGGAGGCAGCTTTTGTGGTGCTGATGAATCGAAAACCCGAGGGCAATACTATTGTTTCTCTTCCTGCGGATGAACGAGATTCACTGATACTCAAAAGCCGGCTTTTGCTCGAACAGATCAATACAATTGTTGGTTACCAGGATGGGTGGATCTTTTACCAGGAGTGGCAGCATCGTTCCAAGGAGCTGATCGGATACCTCACTGCCTTCGACCTCCTCAGGGGAGCCGGCGTAACAGGTGATGAACTCAGGGTGGCTCAGGATTCGCTGATCCGGTTTACGGCTAACCTTTACCACCGGGCAATGGCGACCTATCAGGTTTTTTTCTTCCCTCTTAAATTCTTTGAATTCCAGTTCGACAACCACAGCATCATGACCGCTTCTGCCCTGGGACTTGCGGCAACAGTGTTCAATGACCACAGTTCAGCCGATCCCGACCGCCAGCCTCTCAACTGGATCAATGCAGGGATGTGGAACCTCGACAATACCATGTGGATAGAAAACGGCCTCTATCCGAGGGTTGCCGAACCCGATACCCTTTCTGGCTACGCCGAGGGGCCCGGCTATTTCGACTACGCCTTCCAGAATGCTTTTCCCTTCATAAGGGCGATGGGGAATTTCCTTCCGGATGACAGTCTTTCGTTTACTTTCGGCAACATTACCAGGCAGATCCGAAACCCTTGGTTCGACGCACGGTACGACAGGATCTACGACT
>CAYHCQ010000040.1:0-6469 GCA_964355115.1 uncultured Prolixibacteraceae bacterium
ATCACCGACCATTTTATCGTGAAATATGGATTGCGCCTGTCATTGTTTCAGAATGTCGGGCCCGGTACTGTATTTCATTACGACAGCGCATATGTTTCCACCGACTCCACAGTTTACAAGCCTGGCCGGCTCTACAACACATATGGCGGCATCGAACCGCGCCTCGGTCTGCTCTACGAATTCAATGAAAAGTCGTCGGTCAAAACAAGCTATGCCCGCACATACCAGTACCTTCAGCTGGCGCAGAATTCGACAGTAGGCACCCCGCTCGATATCTGGTTCCCTTCCAGTCCGAATGTAAAACCCCAGATTGCCGACCAGGTTGCCCTGGGATACTTCAGGAACTTCAGGAGGAATACGATAGAGACTTCTGTGGAGGTCTATTACAAGTGGATGCAGAATGTGATTGATTTCAAGGATTTTGCCCAGCTTTTGCTTAACAGTAAACTGGAGGGTGAGATCAGGACCGGCAAGGCGTGGTCGTACGGCATCGAGTTCCTGGTGAGGCTGAATGAGGAGAAGCTCAATGGATGGGTAAGCTATACCTACTCCCGCACCTACAGACAGATCGCGGAGATCAATGGCGGCGACAAATACCCGGCTCCCTACGACAAGCCGAATAATGTATCGGTGGTACTGAACTATACCCTCAGCAAAAGGTTTGTTGTGTCGGCCAACTGGGTTTATGGCACCGGGGCGCCGGTAACATTCCCAACAGGCCGTGCAGAGGTGGGAGGCAAGATCATCCCCATATATTCCGACCGCAATGCGTACCGTTATCCCGACTACCACCGGCTTGACCTCAGCCTTACATTCTACAGCAAAATAAAGCCGGGAAAGCCCTTCAACTGGGACCTGAATTTCTCTGTTTACAATGCCTATAACAGGAAAAATACCTGGTCGATCAATTTCGTACAGGATAATGAAAATCCGAATGTCACCTATGCCGAGAAGGTTTACCTCTTTGGTATTGTGCCATCCATCACATTTAATTTCCATTTCAACAATGACTAAACCTGTTCTATATATCCTCCTGATGTCGGTTCTGGTGACCGGCTGCACCGAACGAATCGATGTAACACTGGATGAGACCTACACAAGGCTGGTTGTAGATGGATTCGTAGCCACCGATTACGGCGCATACCAGGTGAATCTCACAAAATCGACCGACTATTTTTACAATGCTCCCATGCCGAGGGTAAGCAATGCAACGGTTACACTTTATGATGGCACCAACACCTACCCATTGAGCGAAACCGTTCCCGGACAGTCGGGGATATATGCCACCGATTCAGCATTCGAAGGGCAGATAAACAAGACCTACTCACTGCAGATTGAACTGCCTGAAGCCATCTCGGGCCACAGCACCTTCGAAGCCTCCTCCGTGCTTCATCCAGTGACCCCGCTTGATTCTGTCACCTGTGAATTTTTTCCTGAATACGGGAAAGAGGGAATCTGGTTTATTAACCTGTGGGCCATGGAGCCAGGCAACGAAGTCAACTACTACATGTTCAACCTTTACAGGAATGGCATCCTGATGACCGACTCGATCCAGAAAAAGACCGTTTCAGACGATGCCCTCATCAGCGGCAAGTACATGACCGGCATCACTGTGTTTTACCTCGACAATGCCAATAAACTGGAGCGGCTTGTTCCGGGCGATACCATTACCCTGCAGATGTCGGGAATCACAAAAGAGTATTACAGCTTCGTCGACCAGGTAAAACAGGCCGGTTTTAACCTCCCCTTTTTCACCGGTCCGCCCGCAAATGTTCAAGGCAACATCAGCAACGGTGGAATCGGATTTTTCGCGGCCTACTCCAATAGTTATGCGAGCAGAGTGGTAAGGTAAGGATTGATTGATTGAAATAGCGAAATAAACAACACAACAATGAAAAGCAGATTTTTCCTTTTCGGTATTCTTTTCCTGGCCCTTACCGGTTCGGGGCAAAACAGTGAATTTCTGAAAAAGATAACCGGTTCATGGACCGGGCCGCTGAAGATCCAGGGTATTGAACTGCGCCTGGTTTTCAACATCTCAGCGGGAGCATACGACAGTCTTACCGTTACTCTCGACAGCCCCGACCAGGGGGCAAAAGGGATTGCCACGAGCAGGGTTGTTGCAACAAACGACTCCCTTCGCGTGGAGATTAAATCTCTGAGAGGCATATACACCGGTAAATTCAATGAAGACTATACCACACTTTCGGGCCAATGGAAGCAGGGTGGGCTAGCACTGCCACTTGAACTGAAACACAATGCGGACTCGTTCAAACTGAACCGTCCACAGGAACCGGTGCCACCTTACCCGTACAAGGTGGAGGAGGTTACCTTCAGGAATGAAAAGGCAGGCATCGACCTCGCAGGCACCCTTACCCTTCCGCTGACCGGCAGTAATTTCCCGGCTGTGGTGCTGATCACAGGCTCAGGTCCGCAGAACCGCGACGAAGAGCTTATGGGCCACAAACCCTTCCTGGTAATCTCCGACTGGCTTACGCGGCAGGGAATTGCCGTTTTGCGTTACGACGACCGCGGAGTTGGAAAATCAGGCGGAAAATTCGGCGATGCCACCACTTTCGATTTTGCCGGTGATGCCGAAGCCGGCTTCGATTATCTAAAAAAATACCCAGGTATCGATACCACCCGTTGCGGGCTTGCCGGGCACAGTGAAGGTGGTTTGATTGCGCCGATAATTGCTGCCGGAAGAGATGATATAGGTTTTATCATCCTGCTTGCCGGCCCCGGAATTCCCGGAGATCAGATCATCATGCTTCAAAGTGAGCTGATAAGCCGGGCGGAAGGGGTACCTGAGGAGGATATAATCGATGATATGAAACTGAACAAGGAAATTTTCTCGGTTCTCAGGAAGACCGCCGACAATGAAAAAGCCTCGGTGAAGATCACGAAGTTGCTGAACGGGTATAACCGAGCTCATGGGTCAGATACGATGCCCGATACCAGCATGCGCGCCCAGATTGAGATGCAGGTTAAAACCATGACCTCACCCTGGTTCAGGACATTCCTTAAGATAAACCCCATTGATTATCTTTCGAGGGTAAAATGCCCGTTGCTCGTCATGAACGGTGAACTTGACCTGCAGGTTCCATGCGCAGTGAACCTTCAGGCAATAGAGAGAGCATTGATTTTCGGAGGCAATTCCAATTACCGCATTGAGGGGCTGCCGGGGCTGAATCACCTCTTCCAGCATGCTGATAAAGGATCACCGTCAGAGTACGGGAAGATCGAAGAGACCTTTGCCCCCGAAGCCCTGACGATGATCAGTAGCTGGATTAATAAATAATCTGCATCCTTTTTGTATCCATCACACGACCGTTGCTAACCAGGCGGTAAAAGTACATCCCGGTTTTCAGTCCTGAAGTCTCAATAACCACCGAGACGGTTCCGGCATTTACAATTTTTGTTGCAAGTGTACGACCGGTAATATCGGCAAGTTCCAGTTTCATTTCACGATCCACTCCCGACATGGGGATGGTGGTTGAATTTCCTGCAGGATTCGGGTAATTCTGTCCGAGCATTCCTTTGCGAGATCCTTTCACATCATTGATGCCTGTCCACGGGCTTCCTCCAAACCAGTCGTGGGCCACTTTGATCACCTCGTTGCGGGCGTCAACATTCGACATCTGCTCGAGACTCGCACCCAGGTAAACGGTTTTCCAGGTTCCGTTCGTCGCTCTTACCGCCCCCTTCTTGGTTTTGGCAGTATTGTAGTAGAAGATGTCTGTCCCCAGTCCGATCGCCTTGATCTCATCCGGAAAGAAGTTGGAACCACCGTAAATATTGGTGAGCGGCGAAGTGGGTATAGCGCCGAAGAGTGTATCGTCGGTATTGGCGATATACTGATTATTGGCATTGCCACCATCGTTCAGATACTGTGCACAGAGGAAATTTGTATAGAAGGCTTTGGTTGCGGTTGTCCCGTTTCCGGAGGGATCGAAATTATCCCAGCCGATGTCCTGTCCCGAAACAAAGAGGTTCTTGCCAGCATTGAGTTCGGAGGTAAAGATGGCTGCCGATTCATTGGTAAATGAGGGGAATGACCAGCCCACATTAAAATAGTAGTTGGTCACCTGGGTGAGGCAACTGGCATTGTACCCCTTCATAAAAGTAGTAAGATCGAGCACCCCAAATGCATCACTTCCTGCATAGGTCAACCCATCGATGTAACGCTGCTGAAAACTCTTCGGAGATAAACCGCCTGTTCCGTCGCCCCAGCCGCCATCGTTATTGATGATCAGCTCATAAACTCCATAGATGACATGCGATTTCAGGACAACCGGAGCAAAGGTTGGATTATCGAGAGATTTCATTGTGATGCCGTACTCTCCAAGTGCTGCAGTAGTACCTACTATGGCATTCACAACCAGATCGTAGGTGGTTTTGGCTGGGATCGACAGGTTAACCGAGTCGGAATATGAATTCCCGTTCAGGGTAAATGTAGCGTCCCAGTCTGATCCTGCTGTGGCATTCAGTTTGAAGCGGAAATTTTCGGCAGTGGCACCCAGATTTATCACATTGTAATGAAACTGAATAATTTCGCCAGGGTAGCCGATTTTAAAATTCTGGCCTATTCCCACCAGTTCCCAGCGTGGATCGAGGGTAGAACCCGAATTGATGATCTCCTTTGTAAGATCGTTCTGGATGAAGGCGCAGGTATAGATCCGGGTGGTATCCCAGGTTGCAAGGTCGAGGTTATAGGTATATGTAAAAGTTACTGAATCGCCTAAAGCTGCCGGTGTATATCCATCTCCGGAGGTGCCGGGAACCATTTTCCTGAACACATCGGGAAAGTTCTTCTCGCCATTGCTTCCCGGAGGAGTTGCATAGTTAATCATCTTCTCAAGTACGGCAACCCTTACCTTATAGTTTCCTGTGGGTACTGTTCCCACGGTAAAGACCTTCACCTTCACGGTTCTTACCGTACCTGTAGAGGTTTCGGAGAGCAGCACCCGGATGGGAGCTGCATCGGAGGCCAGGTTATCGATCAGCGTCTGGGTAACTCCGGTCGGACTTCCATGGTATTTATTGCCGAGTCCCACAACATCGGGAACGCCTGAAACCCCGTAATAGTTAACCCGGTCGGCAACCTGCGTCGGGTTATAGAGATTCATCGGGTCGTATCCCGGCCAGCTTGTGTGGTAGGAGATGTGATGCACGCGGCCCACATTGGCATTCAGGGTAGCCTGCATGGCCGGATTCTGCTGGGCACATGGGCCACAACTTGCCTGGGTAAAATGTTCAAAGATCACATATTTCTTGGCCTGAGCCATTAACTTGACAGAAAAGCCAGAAACAAGTGCGATTAAAAGGATAAGTAAAGATTTTTTCATGGGATTTGCGAATTTGGTTGAGTCCGACAAAAGTACAAATAATCAGTATCGGATAGCACGAGGAACATGCAAGGAAATTTCTAACTTTGTCGGTGGCGAGTGATGAGTTATAAGTGATGAGTGAAGGGTTATGAGTGATGAGTTAATTATCAATTATCAATTATCAATTATCAATTATATATGGATCTTGGATTAAACGCTATTTCCCCGGTCGACGGCCGGTACAGGAAGGCAACTGAGCCGCTTTCGGCTTTTTTTTCCGAATCGGCAATCATACGGTACAGGCTGCTGGTTGAGGTAGAATATTTCATCGCTCTTTGCAGGATCCCTTTGCCTCAGTTGAAATCATTCGATAAAAAGGGGTTCTCCAAACTTCGGTTGGTGTACGAAAATTTCGGTGAAGAGGAGGCCATCCGGGTTAAGGACATTGAGAAGGTGACCAACCATGATGTAAAGGCCATCGAGTATTTCCTGAAGGAGGAGTTCGACAAGTTGGGAATAGGCTCTTTCAAGGAGTTTATACACTTCGGACTGACCTCGCAGGACATCAACAATACCGCATTACCCCTGGCAATGCGCGACGCCTACAATGACATTCTTGAACCGCTTCTCGAAAATATCTACCATGCGTTGTACGAGCGCAGTAAACAGTGGCAACATGTGCCCATGCTTGCCCGCACCCATGGACAACCCGCCTCCCCCACTACGGTTGGCAAAGAGATTTACGTCTTTGTTGAGCGTCTTGGTATGCAGTTGGCAATGCTTGAAACAATTCCTGTTTCTGCTAAATTTGGCGGGGCGACCGGAAACTTCAATGCCCATAAGGTTGCCTATCCGGGTATCGACTGGGTAAAATTCGCCAACAGGTTCGTGAACAGCACACTCGGGCTCGAACGATGCCAGACCACCACGCAGATAGAGCATTACGATAACATGGCGGCCTTTTTCGACAACCTGAAGCGGATCAATACGATCCTCATCGATCTCGACCGCGACATGTGGTCTTACATTTCGATGGATTATTTCAAACAGAAAGTTAAGCAAACCGAAACAGGCTCCTCTACCATGCCACATAAAGTCAACCCCATCGACTTTGAAAATTCTGAAGGGAACCTGGGTAT
>CAYHCQ010000040.1:6569-24286 GCA_964355115.1 uncultured Prolixibacteraceae bacterium
TGCCACATAAAGTCAACCCCATCGACTTTGAAAATTCTGAAGGGAACCTGGGTATTGCCAATGCATTGTTTGAACACCTATCTGCCAAACTTCCCATCTCAAGACTGCAGCGCGACCTCACCGACTCCACTGTGATCCGTAACATCGGCGTACCTTTCGCCCATTCGGTGATTGCTTACAAATCGCTGCTGAAAGGGCTCGATAAGCTCATCCTAAACGAAGCGAAGATCAAAAAAGAGCTGAACGATAATTGGGCCGTGGTTTCCGAAGCCATCCAGACCATTCTGCGGCGCGAAGGTTATCCCAATCCTTACGAAGCCCTTAAAGAGCTGACCCGAGGCCAGCAGAGTATCACCGAAAAATCACTTGTAGCATTCATCGATGCGCTGAAGGTGTCCAAAAAGATTAAAGATGAACTGAAGGCGATCACACCGGAAAACTATACCGGGATTATTGAGTTTTGACGCGTGACGCATGACACGTGACACCGACAGGCCACAGGCCTAAGACAACTGGAAAAGAAGTTCAAACCATGAAAGTAACCGGTTTCACCTTTGTACGCAACGCCATCATTTTCGATTACCCGGTCGTGGAGTCGATCACCTCCATACTTCCGTTGTGCGATGAGTTCGTGGTGGCAGTCGGCAATTCAGAAGACGGAACACGCCGGTTGATTGAATCGATCGCATCACCGAAAATCCGGATCATCGATACTACCTGGGACGACAATCTTCGGGAAGGTGGTAAAGTACTTGCCCGGGAGACCGACAAGGCCTTTGCGGCAATATCGCCTGATACAGCCTGGGCGTTTTATCTGCAGGCAGATGAGGTGGTGCACGAAAAATATCATCCGCAGATCCGGGCGGCAATGGCAAAGTGGCAATATGACCTGCAGGTTGACGGACTTGTTTTTGATTATGTTCACTTTTACGGCTCCTACGATTTCATAGGAGATTCGCGGAAATGGTACCGAAATGAGGTGCGCATTATTCGCTGTGACAAACGAATCAGCTCCTGGCTCGATGCCCAGGGATTCCGAAAAGAGGGTCAGAAACTTATTGTGGCGAGCGCCAATGCATCAGTTTACCATTACGGATGGGTTAAACCCCCGGCAAACCAGCAGGCAAAGGTGGAGTCGTTCCATAAATTCTGGCACGACGACAGCTGGATAGAGAAAAAGGTGCCAAAGACAGATTCCTTCGACTACTCCGGCATCGACTCGCTCGCCAGGTATACAGGAACTCATCCTGCAGTAATGCAGAGCCGTATTGAACGGATAAACTGGGAGTTTCCTTATAACCCCTCATTGCGGAAACCTTCACTGAAGAACCGGTTTCTTCATTTCATCGAAAAAAGAACAGGATGGAGGCCCGGGGAGTACAGGAACTTTAAAATGAGTGAAGAGTGAAGAGTGAGGAGTGAGGAGTGAAGAGTTGATACGGGATGTCTTTTTTTTTGTATTTTTGCAATAAATCAAACAACAATGGATTTAAGCAAGATCTTATCAATTGCAGGAAAAAGCGGATTGTTCAGGGTAGTTTCACAGGCAAAGAATGCCGTAATTGTAGAATCGCTCGTTGACAATAAAAGGTTTCCGGCTTTCGGGCACGAAAAGATCAGTTCACTGGAGGAGATCTCAGTGTTCACTTACGGTGACGACATGCCGCTGAAAGATGTGTTCAAAGCCCTGTTTGAAAAGTTGGAAGGCAAGCCGGCCATGGATCAGAAGTCGGATAACGCTGCATTAAAACAGTTTTTTATTGGCATCGTTCCCGATTACGATCAGGAACGGGTATATGTTTCAGATATCCGGAAAATGGCAAACTGGTACAATCTTCTTCTGCAGCATCAGTTGCTCGATTTTCCTGAAGAGAAGGCGGAGGAACCAGTCGCAGAGGCTACGACTGGCGAAACGACGGTTGATCAGGAACAAACTTCGGAGGGACAGCCAGCTGCAGATCCAAAAACAGAAGATAAACCCATGTAATTAATCATATACTTCATACAAACTAAAAAGATGAAATCAATCTGTAAAATAAGTATGTTACTCATTGTTATGATCACAATGAGCATGAATGTAATGGCTGGGAACAAAAAAGTCAGATTCAGCTGTTCTGAGCCTGATGCCAAAATTTTCGTCAATGGAAAGCAGATGGGAATCGGACAGCTTGAGATCATAATCCCATCGTACGAATGTGTTCTGATTAAGGTGGAAAAAGCAGCATTCCTCACATCCACCATTGAATTCTGCAACAAGCCCAACTTTGCCGCCCCTCCGAAGACCTATTACTGCCAGATGGAAAAGGACGATGCATACGACGCCTCCGAAGCAACGGACATCTCGAATATTGACATCGAAGTCAGAACAACAAAAACCGAGATTGATGCCTGGAGACTGATCAGCCAGATCATTACATCCTACTTTGATGTTATCGAGGTCACCGACCGGGAAACCGGTTACCTGCGCACTGCCTGGACTGTGCAGACTTTCAAGCAGCGGACTGTACGCACCCGCATGATCGTAAAACTCGGTTCGACCGCCCCGTTATCCTATAAGATCAAGCTGGTAAGCGAGATTGCCAATGCTCCGCAAACCAGCGTTAAAAGCGACGAACTCTTCAAAGAGTGGGACCGCGTTCTGCGTAAGTACAAAGAGGTGATCCACGAAATTCAGGGTCGTCTCGGCAATTAATTTTTTCCTGATGCATTTCACAAAACAGGTACAGGATCTGCAGGTTGTCGGTTATACCCGGCTTAATGCCCGTCACTTTGTAATTGAACTGCTTGCCCCGGATAAACTGCCTGTCATCCTGCCCGGCCAGTTTGCCCAGGTGTTGGTTGAAGGATCTCCCGCCACATTTCTTCGTCGCCCCTTCTCGATACATGCAGTGGATTATTCGAAAAACACGTTTCGCCTGCTTATTCAGATCAAGGGCGAAGGCACACGCCGCCTCAGTCTGCTTAAGCCCGGCGATTCGCTCAATGTAATGTACCCGCTGGGCAACTCCTTTTCGATTCCATCTACAAAAGATGTTTTGCTAGTTGGCGGAGGCTGCGGTGTTGCCCCGCTGCTTTTCCTTGCACAATTCCTGAACCAGCGTCAGGTGAGGCCTTCCATCCTTGTGGGTTTCAGAACCAAAGAGGAGGTTTCGGAGATCGAGGAGTATTCGCGGTATGGCGATATTTTCATCACCACCGACGATGGTACCGATGGAGAAAAGGGGCTGGTAGTCGACCACTCTTTGTTTCAGAAGGAGCGTTTACCGTTCAAAAAGATTTATTGCTGCGGTCCCGATGCCATGATGAAAGCCATTTCGCGAATCGCAAAAATGCATCGGATCGACTGCGAAGTATCGCTCGAAAACACCATGGCCTGCGGCTTTGGCGTATGCCTCTGTTGCATCACCCCCACGGATAAGGGAAATGAAAGGGTGTGCGTTGAAGGGCCCGTCTTTAATATAAACCGTCTGAAATGGTAGACCTTTCGGTAAATATAGCTGGACTTACTTTTAAAAATCCCGTCACCACGGCGTCGGGAACTTTCGGATATGGCGATGAGTTCACTGATTTCATGGACCTGGGGCGGCTTGGCGGGATATTTGTCAAGGCAGTAACCGGCAAGAACCGCGACGGCAACGCTTACCCGCGTATGGCGGAGACACCTGCAGGGATGCTCAACTCTGTGGGACTGCAAAATAAGGGGGTTGACCATTTCTGCCGGGAGATCTATCCCAAAATAAAAAATTTTGATACGCATATTATTGTCAATGTATCCGGTTCCACGATTGAAGAGTATGTTGAAGTGGCTGAGCGGATCAACGAACTGGATAAAATTCCCGGCATTGAGCTGAATATCTCCTGCCCCAACGTAAAGCACGGCGGGATGGCATTCGGCGTGATTCCGGCGATGTCGACCGAGGTTACCCGCGAGGTAAGGAAAGTTTACAAGAAAATACTGATGGTTAAGCTCTCTCCCAATGTCACCAACATCGGAGAGATGGCAAAAGCGGTGGTAGATGGAGGCGCTGACGTAATCACCCTCATCAACACCCTGCTGGGCATGGCCATCGACGCGGAACGCCGCCGACCGATACTGTCGACGATCACCGGCGGACTGTCGGGCCCGGCCATCAAACCTGTGGCCCTGCGCATGGTGTGGCAGGTGCACAAGGCCGTGAACGTACCCATTGTTGGCCTTGGCGGGATCATGAATGCCACCGACGCCATCGAATTCATGCTGGCAGGCGCCTCAGCCATCCAGGTGGGAACTGCGAATTTCATCGATCCGCAGGTTTCCGTTAAAATTGTGGATGGAATTGAAGCATACATGCACAAGTATAAAATTGACAAGGTAACCGACCTCATCGGCGCCCTCAGAACCGAATAATCCCTTTCCCATGAAAAACAGAATATTTTTGACAGCCGGAATATCCGTGCTGACCGCTATTGCTTTGTCGGCAATCGTTGTTTGGAACCTGCCCGAACGGCAGAATACAACAGCGAAGGAACCAAACCAGGAGCCAAACCAGAAGCCCAACCAGGAGCCCAACCAGGAACCCAACGACTGGATGGCCATGCAGCGTTCGTTCCCACATGGCCAGATCAAACCGGCATCTTACCTTGCTGCAGTTCGGCAGGCGCGTGAAATGATGAAGAGTTCCACCGGCCGGGCCAACCCATGGACTTTTGCCGGCCCCGACAACATCGGCGGCCGAATAACAGATATTGAATGTCCTCCGGGAGATCCGAATACCATTTATGTTGGCGCCTCTACGGGCGGAGTTTTTAAAACAACAAATTTCGGATTAACCTGGGTCAACCTCTTCGATGACGTGCCGGTTGTGTCGGTAGGCGACATTGCCATCGACCCTAACAATCCACAGGTGATCTATACAGGGACAGGCGAAGCCAACTCCTCGAGTTTCAGCTTCCTGGGCAACGGCATTTACAAGTCGGTGAACGGCGGCGGATCGTGGCAGCATATGGGGCTGGAGAATTCTGCATACATCGGCAGGGTTGTTGTCGATTATTCCAATTCACAGAATATTTTCGTTGCAGCCTGCGGGAACCTCTTCACCACCAACGATGAGCGGGGCGTTTACCGCAGCCAGGATGGAGGACAATCGTGGACGCGCGTGCTTTTCCTTACCGATTCCACCGCGGCCATCGACCTTGTGCAGCATCCCACCAATCCCCAGGTGCTGTTCGCATCGATGTGGGAGCGTTCGCGCGGACTTGTCTACCGTCGGTCGTTCGGTGAATCTTCCGGGTTGTGGAAAAGCACCGACGGCGGAACAAACTGGACCGAAGTCGCAGGCGGATTGCCCATCGGCAGCAACATCGGCCGCATCGGCATCTCGATCGCAAAGTCGAACCCCTCCATTATGTATGCTTTCTACGATTTCCCGGATACCGACGTGGGCGTGTATAAATCGGTCAACGGCGGTGATACCTGGACACGCACATCAGATGGAAACCTTTTTGGCATGAACAGCAATTTCGGCTGGTATTTCGGACAGGTGCGCGTCGATCCGGAAGATCCCAACAAGGTGTTTGTGATGGGAGTTCCGCTCTTCCGCACTACCAATGGTGGCAGTTCATGGTCCGACAACTGGGAACCTCACGTGGACCATCACGCCATGTTCTTTGATGAGACGAACAACAGGATCCTCGAGGGGAACGACGGCGGCCTCTATTACAGTGCAAACGGCGGGGCGTCATGGAACAAGATCAACAACCTGCCGTTCACCCAGTTTTACGCCATCGATATCGATTACCTGGCGCCCGAAAGGATTTACGGCGGAACGCAGGACAACAACACAATCCGCACATACACTGGCGGCACCTCCGACTGGGAGCCGATCCTGGGTGGCGACGGCATGTATACCCTGGTCGATTACAGCAATTCCGACATCATCTATGCCGAATACCAGTGGGGCAATCTCTACCGGTCGACCGACGGAGGATACAACATGGAGTACATTTCCGGCGCTATGTCGGGCGACCGGGTCAACTGGTCGGCTCCGCTGGCCATGCACCCGGAGGATCCCTCCATTCTATATTTTGGCACATACCGGATATGGAAGTCGACTGACCAGGGCAGCAACTGGGTACCGGTGAGCGATGATCTTACCCAAGGGATCAACCAATATTTTTATACCGTTACCACCATTGCCATCTCGCAACTGAACCCGGCTATTGTTGTTGCCGGAACAGGTGACGGGAAGGTACAGATCTCCACGAACAACGGGTTGACCTGGCAGGATATCTCAGCCGGGCTTCCGGGACGCTGGGTGACAAAGGTTGCCACCGACCCGTTCGACAATCAGACCATCTATGCAACGCTTTCTGGTTTCCGCTGGGATGAACCCCTCCCCCATGTATTCAAATCGGCGAACCTCGGTGTGACCTGGACCGACATTTCAGGCAACCTGCCCGAATTCCCCGTGAATGACATCGCTCTCGATCCCGACCTTCCCGGAAAGATCATTGTTGGAACCGATGCCGGTGTTTACGGCAGCTCCGACGGAGGATTGTCATGGAGCTGGGTATTCAACGGACTTCCCGCGGTTCCGGTGTGTGCGCTTAAAATTCATGCCCCCACCCGCACCATCGTGGCAGGATCTTACGGGTTATCGGCCTACAAGGCCAGTCTAGACGAAATATTCATAGGCATCTCCGCAAAAGAGGATAAAGAGCAACTTCATCTTACAGTAACACCGAACCCGGTTACAGACAACGCAGCCGTGAGGTTCTACCTGCCGGAAGGCGACCGTGTTTCTGTAAGACTATACAACATGAACGGAACACTTGCCGGTGAGTTGTTTTCGGGAAAACTTGAAAAGGGTAAACATACTATTGGCATAACAACCAGAAGTGCCGAAAATAACGTGGCCCCGGGCACCTACATAGTTTCTGCTGAAGGAGGCAGTTTCAGGGGAAGTACAAAAATGGTTGTTTATTAAATACATGCATTAATTAATCATTAAGAAAGATACCTGTTTCAGATAACATTGACCTCTTTTTCGAGGGCAATGCCGAAGGTGTCGCGCACAGATGCAACTATTGCCTCCGCCAGTGCGAGGATCTCAATTCCGGTCGCATTTCCGTAGTTCACCAGCACGAGCGGCTGACCCGAATGAACGCCGGCATCCCCGACCCGATGGCCTTTCCATCCGCATTGATCGATCATCCATGCCGCGGCCAGTTTAAACCCGTCGTTATGGGGAAAGAATATTATCCCGGGATGGGCCTTTTTTATTTCTTCAAGTTGCCGCTCATCGACCACAGGGTTTTTAAAAAAACTCCCGGCGTTGCCGGTCTCAGCCGGGTCGGGTAGTTTCCGGCGACGGATTCCATTTATCACGTCCCTCACTTCGGCCAGTGTCGGTGCGGTGATACCGCCGCTGTCAAGCTCCATGCGGATGTCGCCATAGTCAAGCCTCAGACGGGGAATTTTATCCAGTTTAAGACATACGCTGGTAATCACCAGCCGCTCCCTGCCCTGCTTTTTGAAAATACTGGAACGGTACCCGAATTCACAATCGGCCGGCCGGAAGGCGCGGTAGTGGCGCGACACGATGTCGGCCACCTCAACTGAATAGATCACATCCTTTATCTCAACGCCGTAAGCTCCGATGTTCTGAACAGGCGCTGCCCCCATAGATCCGGGTATCATCGAAAGGTTCTCGATCCCGCCAAGCCCATGGTCAACGGCATAACTGACCACATCATCCCAAATCTCACCGGCAGCGATCTTCAGGTAAACATGGTGGTCGTCTTCCATCAGTTTTACGATGCCTTTACTGCGGATCAGTGCAATGGTTCCGGGAAAGTCTCTGGTGAAGAGCACATTGCTTCCGCCGCCCAGGATGAGTACCGGCAGCTGATCAAGACCTATCGTGCTGTAAAACGATGTAATGTCCTGATCGGATCTCAATTCAGCAAACCATCGTGCCTTCACATCCATTCCGAAGGTATTGTAAGGTTTGAGCGATATGTTCCCGAGTAGTTTCAAATAGGTTATTTTGATTCAAAATTACGCTAAATTTGCGAATAGAGAGCCTGATCCTCAAATGTCGCAGCCCATCGCCATTGTTTCTGTTACTAACGATCTTACAACCGACCAGCGTGTCGACCGCACCTGCCGTACACTTGTGAAAGCCGGGTATTCGGTACAGCTCGTCGGACGCCGGTTGCGCAACAGCAAGCCTCCCGGAGACCGGAGTTACCAGATGCACCGGATGCGGCTGCTTTTCGACAAAGGTCCTCTTTTTTATGCCGAGTACAATCTGCGCCTCTTCTTTTTCCTGATTGGCCGGCGAAAAACGGTGCTTGTCTCCAATGATCTCGATGCACTTCCGGCCAATTACATGGCCTTTCGCATGGCACACCTGTTCGGACTGATCCGGTCATCTGCTCCTCCTGCCCTGCTGCACGACTGCCATGAATATTACCGCGGAGTGCCGGAACTTGTCGGGAGGAAAGGAGTTACAGCGGTGTGGAAATGGATCGAAGACCGTATATTCCCGAAGCTGAAGCATGTAGTGGCTGTAAACCAGTCGGTTGCTGACCTGTACCACAGAGAGTACGGGAATGAGGTCCGGGTTGTGCGCAATGTCCCCTTCAGGAAGTATGATGGTAACCCATTCCCGAAACCGTTACTTGGCATCAGGGAAGTGCAAAAGATCATCCTCTACCAGGGTGCAATCAACGTGGACAGGGGAATTGAGGAGGCGATCGAGGCAATGAAATTTCTGAAAACAGATGCCGTTCTGCTGATTGCAGGCATCGGAGATGAATACGATAAACTGGTCAGATTTACTGAAGAGCAAGCCCTCTCAGCGAAAGTGAAGTTCCTTGGACAGGTCCCGTTTGCTGAACTCCACGCCTACACCCTGATGGCCGACATCGGTTTATCGATTGAGAAGGATGTGAGTGTTAATTACCATTTTGCACTACCCAACAAGTTCATGGATTACATACAGGCCAACGTGCCGGTACTGGTCTCCCCATTCCCGGAGATGAAGGCGATCGTGGATCAATACCGCATCGGGGAGTTCATTGAAAGCCATGATCCCGTGAAACTGGCATCGCAGCTCGATGGGATCCTGGGTGACCGCAAAAAGCTGGATCTTTATAAAAAAAACCTGCTGAAAGCCGCCGATGACCTATGTTGGGAAAATGAAGAGAACAACCTGCTTTTAACCTTAAACTCTTATCTTTAAACTCTTAACTTTAAACTCTTAACTCTTAACTTTTCTACTCTGCCCAAACATCTCCACATCATCTCCTTCGACGTTCCCTTCCCGGCAAACTACGGGGGTGTGATCGATGTATATTACAAGCTCAGGGCGCTACACCAGGCTGGCATCTCCATCCATCTCCACTGTTTCGAATATCAGCGGCAGCGTGCACCTGAACTGAACGGCCTTTGTGAAGAGGTTATTTATTACCCACGGACTTCGGGGCTGAAACCCAACCTGTCGTTTATCCCTTACATTGTTAAAAGCAGGCATTCGGAGCAGTTGATTGCGAATCTGCTGAAGGATGATCATCCCATTCTTTTTGAAGGAATGCACACCTGCTATCCTATCGGCGACCACCGGCTCAGGAACAGGGTGAGGGTATACCGGGAGAGCAACATCGAACATCACTACTATTACCATCTTTTCCTTGCAGAAAAGGATCTCTTGTCACGTGCATTTTTTCTGGCGGAAAGTATAAAACTGAAATTATTCCAGCGGCGGTTAAAACATGCTACGGCAATGCTTACCGTTTCAAAAGAGGATACCCGGTACCTGCAACAGCATTTTCCCGGCAAAAAGGTTGTCTACCTACCCAGTTTTCACCGCGAAGAGCGGGTGACCTCACTTACAGGAAAGGGAAGCTATGCGCTGTACCAGGGAAATCTGAGCGTACCGGAAAACACCAGGGCCGCCGAATACCTGATGCAGGAGGTATGGCACAGCAGTCTGCCCGAACTGGTCATCGCGGGGTTGAAGCCCCCTGATCACCTGGTAAGGATGGCTGGCGAAATGAGGAACGTAAGGCTTGTGATCAACCCTGAAGATGATGAAATGTATGAACTCATCCGCAATGCGCAGGTGAACATCATGGTCACCTTCCAGACTACCGGACTGAAGCTCAAGCTGCTCAACGCTCTGTTCAATGGCCGGTTCTGCCTGGTGAATCCAGGAATGGTGGCTGGCACATCGCTGGCAGAGCTCTGCACGGTGGTTTCGGAACCGGATGAATTCCGGGACAAGATCCGTGAATTATTCACCCTCAGCTTCACAGAAGAGCAGGTCAGGAAGCGGGAAACGGAACTTCTGAGCAGTTACTCGAATCAAAAGAATTGCAAATTGCTCCTGGAAATCTTAACTTTGCTCTAATAAGGTTATCTTTACATGATTTCAAAAAAGCAGAAAATGAAAAAGATTTTAGTTCCCATCGATTTTTCCGGTCATACCGACATTACCTGTAAGTATGCGCTAGAAATAGCGAAAGTTTCCGGAGCGGAGATCAAACTTTTTCATACCTACTTCGACCAGATCATCATTGCCGACACCAGCTTTCCCGATACTCTCGACATGAGCACCATTTACAACGAGGAGCTGATGAAGGAGATTTACCGGCAGGCCGAACGTAACATGACCGAACTGCATGAAACGTTGGAAGCCAGGATTAAAAAAGAGCACATCGGGAATATTACGATCATTTCTGAGGTTGTGGGTGGCGAGGTCGAACATGAACTCCGGCTCGTTACGAAAGAATACGCTCCCGACCTCATCGTGATGGGCACGACCGGGAAAGGCAATAACATCAACGTATGGGGTAAGGTCTCAACCTTCATCATCGACCATGCGAAGATTCCCGTTCTCACCGTCCCGGAGATCAAGTCCTACCTTGGGTTTGGCAGGATTATGTTTGCCGCCGACCTCTCCGACGGCAATGCTGCCATGATCACGAACCTGCTGAAGCAGTTCAGCGATTATTCTTTCCAGCTATATGTGGTACATTTCCTGATCAAATCGAAGCAGACCGACACCTATGAACGGATGAAAGCGCTGCAGATGAAGTTCGGGAAGGAGGAGAAGGCGGAGACCATGAAGTTTGAAGTTTTCGAGGTAGGTGAGGACAATCAGACATCGGTGGATGAATATTGCAGGTCGCGGGAAATCGACCTTATTGCCTTCCAGCCCCACAAGAGAAGTTTGCTTTACATGGTCTTCACAAAAAAGATCACCAAGAAAAACCTCTTCGCCACCAACATCCCACTGCTGGCGATGCCATCGGAGCGTTTGCTCAGTTAACTCCAACCAATTTGTAATTTTCGTATTTGAAGACCGGCCAGTAGCGGTTCTCGAAGCCATTGTTTTTGGAGGTGCGACCGAAATCGAAGGTTGTCTGGAGGATTTTCATTTTAAAATCAGGGATGCATCGCCTGAGATCAGGACCATAATTCATCAGTGCTGAGAGAAAATATAAACCAACGTCATATCCCTGAAAAGCAAGCGGATCGGGATCGGTTTTATAAACCGAGGTGTAGGCATGCACGAATTTTCTGACCCGGGGAACTTCATAATCGATGAACCAGGGAGCCATCATGTGGGTGCGAAGGTTTACGAGGTACTCCATATCGAGCCCTTCCATCGAGGACCAGTCGGGCAAGCCGACAAGCGTCAGGTTGTAATCGTTGCGCAGCTCGAACAGCCTGCGGGTGAAGTCGAGTATGTATGCCTGGTTATCGGAAAAGAGGACCACATAATTCTCCTTCTCTTTCGAAAGCCGCGTGATTAAACCCTCCTGGTTATCTGCCAGAATAACATTAAGTTGCCGCTCGAGGCACTCTTTTTTCAGATGTTCGGGCAGTTCGCGGTCGGGAAATTGTCCGCCCCGCAGGATTAGTATCTGACCACGGTAAAATGCCGAGGCCATGTAAGATGCCAGGTTGTCCATCCGGCTCTTTTTCGAAGGGCGCACCTTGAAAACCGTGGCATTCCCGGTAACCACATCGCTTCTCTCGGAGATGGGGTTCACAATGCTTATTTTGTTCTTTTCGGCGAAGTCGGCCACGATCTGGAAATTGCGGGTATAGAGAAGCCCGACGATCAGATCCATGGTTTTGAGCACGGGATCTTTCAGGAGCTGCCTCGTTTTAGCGGTATCCTTCTCCACGTCGTAAACCCATAGTCTGATATTCAGCCCGGTTTTAACCAGCGAATCCACTGCCATCCTGAAGCCTTCATAAAACTGTATGAACTGAAAAGAGCGGTAGGGCTCCTCGGGGTCAGGCACCCTTGGATCGGTATTGATCAGGCCGACATCCTGCAGGTATAGCGGAAGCATCAGCGCAACGTTGTAAACCCGGGTTCGAACTGAGATATCGGTACCGCAAGGCATTTCACGAGCCGCAATACTGTCGGCTGCCGGCTTTGCCTTCTCTGCAGCCGTTGCACTGGTCTGCCCGGTTCCGGAAGTATTTGAAGGCTTTTGTAAAGTTGTTTTCTTTGCCGGTTCGCCACCCCTGGCCGGGATGGCAATCCTAATTTTTTCATCCGCCTTAATACCGTTCTTTACCTGCGGATTCTCCGCGATGATGTCGTTCACCTCCACACCGTAAGCCTTGGAGATCATGTAGAGTGTCTGACCCCGCTTGATGGTATGGATGTAAAACTCCCTGCCGTCAACCTTTTCGGTGACGGTTGAACGGATTGCCTTCAGCTGATCCTGTGTAGCCTGCGAAAACAGCATCAACGGCAGAAGCCAAAAAATCAGAACCAGCCTATATTGCGATCCTTTCACCATTTTACCATTTCACCATTTCCCTACTCCCACTCTATCGTCGCGGGGGGTTTGGAACTGATGTCGTAAACCACCCGGTTGACGCCTTTGACCTTGTTTATAATTTCATTGCTCATTTTGGACAGGAACTCATGGGGCAGATGGGCCCAGTCGGCGGTCATGCCGTCGGTGGATGTAACGGCACGCAGGGCCACCACGTTTTCATAAGTTCTCTCATCGCCCATCACACCAACCGTCTGCACCGGCAACAGCACGGCAAAAGCCTGCCAGACCTTATGGTACAGGTCGTGCGTTCTCAGGCCTGTGATAAAGATGTCGTCGACCTCCTGCAACACACGAACCTTATCGCGGTCGATGTCGCTGATTATACGTACTGCCAGACCCGGACCGGGGAAGGGATGGCGACCCAGGAACTCCGGATCGAGTCCAACCGTAAGACCTACCCTGCGAACCTCATCCTTGAAAAGGCTGTTGAGGGGTTCAACGATCTTCAGTTTCATGTATTCGGGCAGGCCGCCCACGTTGTGGTGCGACTTGATCGTAGCCGACGGCCCCTTCACAGAATGCGACTCGATCACGTCGGGGTAGATGGTACCTTGCGCCAGCCATTTTATATCCTGAATTTTATGGGCTTCCGTATCGAACACATCGATAAAGGTCTTCCCGATGATCTTGCGCTTCTTCTCGGGATCTACCACCCCTTTCAGTCCATCGAGAAACAGGTCGGAAGCATCGACGCCGGTCACGTTCAGATCGAGTGTCTTATAGCGATCAAGAACCTTCACGAATTCGTTCTTCCGAAGAAGGCCGTTATCGACGAAGATGCAATAGAGGTTCTTGCCGATGGCCTTGTGAAGCAGCATGGCAGTAACAGATGAGTCGACCCCTCCCGACAATCCGAGAACAACCTTATCGTTCCCCAGCTTCTGTTTAAGCGCTGCGATGGTCGATTCAACGAACGACTCCGGGGTCCACGACTGATGACATCCGCAGATGCCCACAACGAAATTGCGTAATAGTGTCATCCCTTCGGTGGTATGGTAAACCTCGGGGTGGAACTGGATCCCGTATGTAGCTTCATCCTTCACCTTATACCCTGCAAATTTAACGTCGGGGGTACTGGTGATGGTACAGAAATCCTCCGGGGTTGCGAGAATAGTATCGGCATGCGACATCCAAACCTGGGTACCCGTGGTCATCCCGTGCATAAGATCACTGGCATCGTCGATATAGGTCAGGTTGGCCCGGCCATACTCCCTGATCTTCGAGGGGGCCACCTCACCACCCGACGACTGGGCCAGGAACTGAGCACCATAGCATACGCCGAGAAGTGGCATCTTGCCTCTGATATTGGCGAGATCGGGATAGGGGGCATCGCTGTCGCGCACTGAATAGGGACTTCCGGAAAGAATAACCCCTTTCAGCTCTTCGCCGTAGACAGGAATCTTATTGAAGGGGTGAATCTCACAATAGACGTTGAGTTCCCTTACCCGCCGTGCAATCAGCTGGGTATACTGGGAACCGAAATCCAGGATCAGGATGGTTTCTTGCATGAGGCAAAGATAAAAAGAAATATTTACCGGATGAGCGTCGCCTCATACCGCGTAGAGTTGCCAACAGCGTCGGTGACGTTCAGCACGAAAAAATTCTTCCCCGGTTTGATCATATCGTCAAAGGCGTAAATCAGCTGGCTGCTTTTGGCATCGTAATCCATCAGGATCCACCGGCCGTTCAGTGTTCCGCGATATGATTTGATACCGGAGAGATTATCCGAAATTTTCACCAGGATGGAATATTGCTTACCTACCTTTTTATTATCAAAAATATTTACCGGCCTGATCACCGGCGGGGTTGCATCAACCATCACCGTATAATTACCGAATTCGCGGATCTGCGCAGTTACGTAACCTCCCGCGTATTTACCGCCGACGCTGGAGTGCTTGTTACCAGATACCTGAACGATCACGGCCCTTCCGGTCTCAGAAGGAGGCAGCCCGTTCGTCTTTATCGAAAGTGTGCAGAAGGTATGCAGCGGTGTGAGATTATCCTGCAGGTGATGTACATCTGCGTAAGAGCCACCGGCCGGACCGGTTACGTCGTATTCAAAGGCGAGGTCTTCATAGAGTGCCTCTTTCGGGACATCGAATTTAATTCCGCTCCGTTCGAAATGATTGTCCTCTTTGTAGGTCAGCAACTGCGATCCCGTATAGAACGGCTTCGGCCGCCCGCCTGCCGGGGGGTGGCTCTTTACCCAGAAACTGAGCCTGGCCGAATTCCCGAATACATCCTTAACAACATACTGGACACGGTGTGCCTTCCGGTCGGTAAAATTCAGGATGCCCCGGTTTTTGACATCACCATATATGGTCAGTTTGTTATTGGGAGCAACATAGGAGCGCTGGATCTTTCTTTTACCATGAACAAAGGCAGGGTAATCTTTCAGGCTGTTGGCATAGCGGGTTTCAGAAAAGGCAAACCGGTCCATGTTCTGCGAGAATACCGCCGCACCGTCAACAGTCAGCTGAATCGTGTGAATTCCTGTTTTCAGGCCACCATCGGCATTGTCGGATGGCTCTATTCCGAAAATAATATTCCCCGAGACCCTGATCGTATCTGAAACCTTTATCGCGCAAATACCTGCGGAACATGAAACAGGAACCGATAGTGCTTTGTCGGAAAAATTCACAAGGCTATTATCGTCAAAAGGATAAATTTTAAGCAGGGTAATCCGGGGCGGTACATCATCAGGCTGCATTAAACCAAAATCAAAGGGGTCGATGATCTCCTGGGTTTTCGAATCGCGGATCTCGAAATGGAGGTGAGGCCCGCCTGAGGAACCGGAATTGCCTGAAAAGGCTATGATATCGCCCTTTTTCACCTTCAGCACTCCGGCTGCGACTTCTGTATCAAAGGCAAACGATTCGTTCTTGTACTGATGTGCCTTCACCCAGATGCCAATGGTTCCGGCAAAGGATTTAAGATGGCCGTAAAGAGAGGTATAACCGTTCGGATGGGCCACATAGAGCGCTTTCCCAAATCCCCCTGGCGACACATTGACCCTCGACACATACCCGTCTGCCACAGCATAGATCGGTTTGCCCTCTACTCCTCCGGTGCGGATATCTATCCCCGAATGAAAGTGGTTCCTTCGCAACTCACCGAATGAGCCTGCAAGTGTAATGGGATAACTGACCGGCGACCGGAAGTAGTTTTTTGGATAGGAAGGCTGTGCGTATACCTTCAGCGTAAGCAGGATAAATGAACAGAAAACCGAAAGCAGAATTTTTCTCCTCACCATCAGCGAACCGGGATAAATGAAAACTCCCTGGAATAGCCAAGCATCTGGGTTGCAAAATCGTCGGGATAAACGATTCGGATATCGGCAATCGTGTCACCCTGCATCACCGGTTCATAGGCCGGGTTGATGAATCCGCTGTAGGGGGCGATATTGAGCTTTGCATACCTGTCGAGCACCTCTTTATGCAACTCCTGATCTACCTTCACCCCATAGCCTTCAACAAGTGCTTTGGCTGCATTATAATCGCCCTCTGAGGTAATGCGCTGCACCTCTTTCAACAATTCACCAAAAAGTTTTCTCAGTGCATCATAATCGTTTACCCTGAAGTAGGTCTTTCCGTCGCGGCTGACCTTTTCGATCACTTTTTTATCCTTGCCCTTTTCATAAACCCAATGCGAGATCAGCGCCCTGTCGCGCATATGCGCCTGCTGAATATTCTTGCCGGGCTTAATACGAACCAGCTGGGTCATCAGTCCATTGCGTATATAGGTGTCATACTCGGCTTTCCCGACATTCAGGTCCTTTACAAGGCCGAGGTCCATCAGGATAACATCATAGATATAAAAGAGAGCAAAAAGATCGGCACGTGCCTCTTCAATGGCCGAATGATAGTTCTTCAATGCTTCTCCGGTCACGCCAGCTTTGAGCTGCCCTGAACCATGGCCAAGACATTCGTGCAGGTCGGTGGTGAGGCTGCTTGACAGGTAACCATTTGCCTTTATATTGGCAATCTCTTCGGGAGATGCTGCAAACTCGTTGAGAAAACCGTTGCCCTGGGATGCCTGATCGTAGGCATAGGTAATATTGTCCATTGTCACCGACTTGGAACCCATATCCTTGCGGATCCACGGGGAGTTTGGAAGGTTTATGCCGATGGGTGTTGTAGGATCACAATCGCCGCCCAGCTGGGCTACTGTGATAACCTTTGCGGAGACGCCTTTGACCTCTTTTTTCTTGAATTCAGGTGATACGGGCGAACTGTTCTCAAAAAGTTGCGCATTGTCACTGATGATTATGGTCCGTTTTGTTGCCTCCAGGTTCTTGAAATTCACAACGGATTCCCAGGTTGCCTTGCGGGCGAGCGGATCACCGTAACTTTCAATAAAACCGTTCACGTTATCAACCAGTGAGTTGAGGTCCTTTACCCATGCGACATTGTATTCATCCCACGTCACCAGATCGCCTGTTTTGTAGTAGGCAATCAGCTTCTCAAGCGAGGCCTTTTGCTCCGGGGTTTCGGTATGGGGCAACGCCTTTTCAAGCCAGTAAATAATTTTCTCAATGGCAGGTGAATAGAGGCCTCCCAGTTTATATACCTGCTCGGTCACCCTGCCATTCTCCTTCACCACCCTGGAGTTGATACCATAGGCAACACGCGTATCCCTGCCGGCTTTCCCGTCATTATTCTTAAGCTTTGCATAGAAATCGTCAACCTCTTTCTGGGTAACACCTTCATAAAAATTGCAGGCTGAACTCTCCACCAGGTCCTTTCCAGAGTCGGAGCCTACCCTTTTTGATGCTACCTCCGGATCGAAAATCATCGGTGTTATCTCTGCAATGAACTGATCGGTCGTCTGACCAGGTTTCAGCGGAAGGGCTTCCGGTTTTGTCC
>CAYHCQ010000041.1:0-24276 GCA_964355115.1 uncultured Prolixibacteraceae bacterium
CCCCACGAAAAACAATCATTTTACCGTTCGTGATTACAAGAGTTGTTGGGAACCCATTTATCTTAAGCTTTTTAAGGAAATCCAGATCATGGATGAATCCTATGGTCCCGTGAATCAGTACTATCGATTGCTGACTGCCGACTGCCGATTTGATAAGCATCATAGCTAAACCCGTTTTTCCGCAACTGAACGTTCAATCCGGAACTGTTTAACAAATACAAACAAGAAGGATTTGGCTTATCATGCTGATCAATGATCTGGCCTTTGTTCTCAATAAAACCGTAATTTGCTTTGGAACTGAGCGACTGCTTCCCGGGAACATCACCCGCCACACCATGCAGATGCATGGATGTAAGCGCAACGAGCGCGATGCCGGTGATGGGTATCCTTTTTATCAATGCACTGATGGCCATATACCTCTTCTGTAACCGAAGCAAGACAATTACATGTCAAACTACATAATAATCATAAAATGCGAGTAGGTTGCTTTTGTGGTTTTCTCTTATGTTAATAAGATTTCTGCCGGAATTTTTAATCCTTTATACAACGATTTGACCATTTTCAAGGTTAATTGCCTCTTTCTGGTTAATATTTCACTGACTCTGCTCTGACTTCCAAGATATTTTGCCATATCAGATTTGGTCATATTCATTTGCTCCATCCTGAAAACAATGGCGTCAACCGGGTCCGGAGGTAAAATCGGAAAATGTTTTATTTCGTATGCTTCAACAATCGTACAGAGTAAATCCAACTCGTCTCCTTCCGGACTGTTTTTTTTAGCTCCCCACAACTGTTCAATTCTTTGAATTGCTTCATTGTAGTCTTTTTCTGTTTTTATTGGTTTTATTTCCATTTTCAGATCGTTTTAGCGTCAATATTATCATATTGCTTGTGCGTACCGATAAACCGGATAAAAATTACTTGAAATTCATAGTCAATTAAAACAACAAGCCGATAAGAATTCCCTTTGATATTAAATACTACTCTTCCTTCTCCTAATATGCTTGCATTCGCATATTGCAGCTTAAGTTCGTTTGAATTCTTCCAGTTTGAGCTTTTTACATCGTGATACCATGCCTGCAATGACACTTCAGAATCTGAATATTCGGGTTGTTCCCAAAATTCCCGGAGCGTTCTAATTGCAATAATTCTCATTGAACAAAAGTACGCGAAATTATTCTATTTACCAAATTGGGAAGTCAATTGTCTCTCATGCATCTCACCGAAAACCCATTCGCCTTCAGCCCCGCATACACCGAGACCGACTGGTCGATTGTATTCATGCCATGCGCAAAGGCTCTTGTCTGATCAGCCATCGTCGACGACCAGAACAGGGTGGCGAAGTCGGTAAAACTCCACATCGAATTTAGATAAAATACTCCATTCTGCATGGCTTTGAATCCGTTGAGAAACTGGTCCTGCAGCGGATAACCGGCACGTGCGTTGCCCTGGTAAAAGTTGAACAGGGTATTCCACTCTGTTTCATCAGGCACATGCCAGCCCGGAGGGCAAAGGCCCTGGAGGCCGGGAGTGGCGTCGTAAAGCATGAGTTCGTCCCACTGGTAGAACGAATTAGGAGTTAAGAGTGAGGAGTTAGGAGTGTATTTTTCGACGATGCAGTTATCGGTTTGATGGGTTAAATCGTTAATCGTAGTTCCAAAATCTAAATTCGCCTGCATCCAGCACTGGGTTCCGATTTGAACGGTTGGATAGACTTTGTTGTCACGGATATCAGTTAGTGGTGAGCCGCAATTGATAATTGATAATGGATAATTGATAATTGATAATTGTTTGCTGGCGGAACACAGTAAGGCATTAGTATAGGAGTATGTTATCGTGTGTGTTCCGGTTCCGGCGAGGTTGGGATAGAAATATCCGGCTGATACACCCGGGCCGCTGTAGGTTCCGCTGTAGGGTATCCCGCCTTTCAATTTAATCGGTTTGGCATTGGTGGTGGTAATGGTGTCGAAGCAGGGCGTAAAGGTTACAGCCGGCACGGGCAAAGCCGACATGATAACCTTGGCGGAGGAGGCCGGACTGCCTGTTACGCAGGAGAGGTTGGAGGTCATGATGCAGCGGATGCTGTCGCCGGGCTGGGGGGAATAGGTGAAGGTAGGCAGGTTGCTGCCGGTATTGACTCCGTTGACCTTCCACTGATATGAGGGCAATGTACCTCCGTTTGTTGGCCAGGCGGTGTAGGTCACGCTGGTTCCCGGACAGAAAGGGTTTGCTTTGGCGGTAACATTAACACCGGCTGGAAAGTTGCTGTTCTCAGTCAGCAGGATGTTATTGCTGGTTGCAGGATTGTTGGTGGTGCATTGCAGGCTGGAGGTCATGTAACAGCGCACCTGGTCGCCATTGACAGGTGTGTAGGTGTAAACCGGGCCGGTGGCCGTCATAGCGATGTCGTTTACCTTCCATAGGTAAGTGGGTGTTAGTCCGCCATGATCGGGGGTTGCAGTGATGGTGACCTGATCTCCTGTGCAGTAGGGATTGGGGATGGCCCCAATCGAAACCCCCACAGCCATATTTGGATCTACAACCATTATCAACTGATTGGAGGTTGCAGGATTATTTGAAATACAAGTAGTATTTGATGAGGTGAGTATGCATATCACCTGGTCATTATTCATCGGTACATAGGAAAATACAGGGCTGTTGATCCCTTGGTCTATGCCATTCACTTTCCATTGGAAGACGGGCAACGTTCCGGGGTTGGTCGAAGTTGTAGTCAAAGTTACCGGAGTGCCGACACAGATGTTATTGGCAGATGCCGTTATGCTTACCTTCACCGAATCCGACGGGTTTACCGTAACCGGGAAGTCTACGGCATCTCCCAAACACAATCCGGCTTTGGGGATGATGTGGTAGGTGACAATTCCGGGTGTTGCAAGGGTGTTGACCAGTTGCTGGTTGATGACCAGGCCCGAGTCGGGGGAAAACCCGCTGATGATGCCCGAAGTGAGCGTGGCCGTCCAGTGGAAAATGGTTCCGGGAAGGGAGGATGTAAGTTGAATGTCGGTTGACTGCCCCGAACAGATGCTCTTCTCCAGCGGAAAGTTCATTACCACAGGTGGTGGCGTAGTGGAAATGGTGATGGTATCATAAACCATGCAGTGCACATCGGGAACCTTTACCCAATATGTCCCGATGTTCTTTACCCACAGTGTTTGGCTGGTGGCGCCTGTACTCCATTCGTACCAGGCTCTTCCGGGCCCGGCATCGAGCAGAACGCTGTCGCCTGTGCAAATCTGGCGGTCGGTGCCAAGATTTACCGGGGTAAAATAGTAATAGGCAACCTTTATCGTGTCACTCAGGCTGCAGTTTCCGCTCTCGGTTGTATACACCCAATAGGTTCCCGGGCTTTTCACCCAGATGCTGCTCGTCGTATCACCAGTACTCCATAAATATGAATCTCTTCCCCAACCTGCATCAATTAAAGTTGAATCCCCTGGACAGAATTTCTTATCTGTTCCAAGATATAATGCACTGAATTCAGTAGAATAAGAATATTTTGAATACTGTACTGTAGATGTTATAACATCGGTGGTGGATTCTGACAATTGAAAACTGCCTTGAGTATTCCAAATAGTTACATTGGTGTAATTAGGTAAATTTGTAGAAAATCTTACACCTACATACTCCCCGTTAGTGCCTGGAATAATTTTAAAAAGTGATGGAGGAATATTTAAATACCAGGGAGAATAGAAAAAGTAACCCTGGTTCCCATTCCTGGTTACTATATACCAATACCACCAGTCCATCATACCATCAGGTGGTGTTCTGGTAAAAGTAACACGCTTGGACATTCCACAACCAATCGGAGGAACTATGCACATCATTGCCTGCGGGCAAGGCCCAAGGCCAGGCTTCAACCCAGAACCTTCAAAGTGATACACAATCACAGGTTTGCTGGAATGGATATATCCTCCATATATTGCTAAACTGTCATTTACTATTGAGAATTCAGCATATTCACCTCGGTTTATCGTTTTGGAAATATCCTGGAGACTATCCCTGAAATTAACAATTGTTGAATTTTCGAATGCATACACCAGTAATCTTGTTGGCACTGTTGGATAAAAACCCAGATCTACCATTACAAATTCAGTTCCGGCCAAGTGTCTCGGTGTTAGTTGATCTCCAGCTATATCTATGGCTTCAGGTTCGGTATCAGGAAAGAAAACCGCATCATCCGTATAGGTAATTGCAATGGGTTTATCGGCTAATATAATACTTCCGCCCAAATGGGCTATTGAATCGTTTGATTGTGATCTGCCGCTCCAGGTTTGCCCACGGTTCAGCTGAATCGCAAAGGTGTCATTGGCCGCATGGCCGATCAAATCTGATTTTGGAATGATTGTAACAATCGTTGAATCTTCAGAGGCAACGATATCAAAAACATTTTTTGCAGAAGGATCTGTATAAAGGTAATTCGAGTAATGGTTCTGTGAAGGAATAATGAATTCCGTGCCCAGAGCATTACGACCACATAAAGTGTACTTTGCAGCATTATGTGGAGACTGTATGTCATAATATGCAGTGATAGGTTTGTCAGAGGTTATCCTTAATCCGCGGTTAAGGACCGTATTGGCAGGCTTGTTCTCAATTGAGTCAATCAGGCTGGTCAAGACTAATTCTGCCGCGGTGGTATTCGTCACGGTTATGAAAATGGGCGTAAATGAATTATTTGCAGGTTGTTCAATTTTTACGATGGCGGGGCCTGAAGCTGTGGCAAAATATAGGGCTATCGGTTGGTTCATATGGTCATATAGAACCGGGCTGGGTGCAATCGTTTGATAAGTGACAGCCGGAGCAACAAACCAGAATTCATAATCGGTTTGGGTGTATGAAAGTTTCAAAATCCCCAAAAAAAATATTAGGAATACGCCGATTATTTTACTTGTTCTCAATATCCTAACACTTTAATAAATTGCAAAAACAATTGTAACCCTAAATGGTTGAAATTTTCAAAGGGCCTTTTACAAGTATAAAGGTAATATAAATACTTGTGAATTTTCCCTTGTCAATGTAGTGTAACCAATATAAGCACTGTCAGCATAAAGTGGCTGATTAATGTCTTTCTCCGTTAGCAATTGTTCTATGGCTTGCGAATCATGTACCGAGGCATCGGTAACAATGTATTCTTCAATGAGTTTTGTCTTGGTATCGGCTTTTATGGTTTTTATATCCGTAAAAAACAGTGTTGTTCTTTTTTGTCCATCGGGCATCCACCCTTGAATCCTCTACCAGTCGTGTATTTTTGCGTACCCAAACCTACGTATATCACGTATTTATAGCTACGTATATTTCGTATTATATTGAATTTTAAAGAATTATCTGAAAAAGATTGGTTTTTTTTTGGTTCGTTAATCAGAATTTTACGTAATATTGTGAATTATTTAACATTCCAGTATTCTTTAATCAAACCAATAAAAACTCCTATGAACAACGACATGTTAAAAAAGCTCCTCGACGAGTTTATGGCAAAGGTTATTGCCAAAAATCAAGGCGAAAAGGAATTTCACCAGGCTGTAATGGAAGTAGCTGAATCGCTTATTCCTTTCATCGAAGAAAATCCTAAGTACAAGCAGGCCAAGATCCTGGAACGGATGGCAGAACCCGAACGCGTTATCATGTTCCGCATTCCCTGGCTTGATGACAAAGGCGAAACCCAGATCAACCGTGGTTTCCGTATCGAGATGAACAGTGCGATCGGCCCTTACAAAGGCGGTATGCGTTTCCACCCCACGGTGAACCTCGGTATCCTGAAGTTCCTTGCTTTCGAACAGGTTCTTAAGAACAGTCTCACCACATTGCCCATGGGCGGCGGTAAGGGCGGATCAGATTTCGATCCCAAAGGAAAGAGCGACAATGAAGTTATGCGTTTCTGCCAGAGCCTGATGACGGAACTTTGCCGTCACATTGGCCCGGATACAGACGTTCCTGCCGGTGATATCGGTGTTGGCGGTCGCGAAATCGGCTTCATGTTCGGACAGTACAAGCGCATCCGTAACGAGTTTACCGGCGTTCTTACAGGTAAAGGTCTTGATTGGGGCGGTTCACTTATCCGTCCGGAAGCAACTGGTTACGGCCAGGTTTACTTTGCCGAAGAGATGCTTAAGACCCGCGGTCTTGATTTCAAAGGCAAGACTGTTACGGTTTCCGGATCAGGCAATGTTGCCCAGTATGCAACCGAAAAAGTTACTCTCCTTGGCGGAAAAGTTATTACCCTCTCCGACAGCGAAGGTTACATTCACGATCCCAAGGGCATCGATGCCGAAAAACTGGCTTTCGTAATGCACCTCAAGAATGTGAAGCGTGGTCGTATCAAGGAATATTGCGACAAATATCCTGAAGCTACCTTCGTAGCCGGCAAACGCCCCTGGGAAGTTAAGTGCGACATCGCCCTCCCGAGTGCCACCCAGAACGAAGTCGACGGCAACGATGCGAAGACCCTCGTAGCCAATGGTTGCTACTGCGTATCCGAAGGCGCCAACATGCCCTCAACCCCGGATGCTATCGAAGTATATATTGCCAAGAAGATTCTCTACGGTCCTGGTAAAGCGGCAAACGCCGGTGGTGTTGCTACCTCAGGCCTCGAAATGTCGCAGAATTCAATGCGTCTTTCATGGTCACGCGAAGAGGTGGACAGCAAACTCCATAACATCATGATCAACATTCACAAGAATTGCGTGAAATGGGGAACAGAGCCCGACGGATTCATCAACTACGTTAAAGGCGCCAACATTGGTGGCTTCGTAAAAGTAGCTGATGCAATGTTAGCTCAGGGTTTAGTCTAGTATTGAACTGACCAGTTCATTTTGATTCAGGCGGGGAGACAGGTAACTGTTTCCCCGTTTGTTTTTGCATGGCGAACAGCACGATGTTAAAGAAGGCGTAATAGACCACCCCGGCCTGTTCTTCAAGCATCGATTCAACCAGGCAGTTGAAGGCAAAGACTAACAGAAAGAGGAGGTAAACAAGATCGCGGCTACGTAATGCACGTATTGCCGGCAGAAGCAACATCAGGATGAGCACTAAAAATCCTGTAACCCCCAGTGTGATAAAGGTTTGCAGGTACTGGTTGTGTGCGTTAAGCCTCAGCTTGTAAGCAGGTAATATTTTCCCGGCCGAATAACTGTGCAGCAGGGCATCTTTTACATCTCCTGTTCCGGTCCCGACCCAAAAATTATCCCGGATTATCCCTATGGATGAGCGCCAGATATCGATCCTGTCGGCGTTGCTTTCAGGTGCCGCCCGCAGGCTCTCCTGCTCTCCGGATAACGCCGGATTTACAGACGAGAAACGGGTGAATGCATAGGGGGCAAAAAAGAAGGAAAAGAGGACTACTGCGACGAGCATTCCGATAAACCCGGATCCGGGGAGAACACTCCACCGGGTTACAAATGAAACCAGGGCAACGATACCGATTACAATCAACAGGGCAATCACGCCGGCTTTGGAGGAGAGCAACAGGATCATCATCATGAACAAGAGAACCACTGCCACAAAGCCTGCCTTCATCCGTCGTGTCGTGCCTGCCTGCTGATATTCCATCAACAGGAAGACAATGGCAAGGTTCAGGTACATGGAGATGTAACTGGGATGAATGATCCACCCAAGTTCGATGTAATACCAGGCGCCGGTCTGATGATTTTCAATTGAATTCCAGGCGGCATGTCCAAGCATCAGGAGCGATCCTGAGATGCAACCTGCCGTAAAAGCAAACATGACCTTGTTGCGGTTCATGAGCAGCGATGAAGGAAGCGATGAAAAAATAAGAGGAAAAAGCAGAAGGGAGAGTTTAATCTCCAGGTCGAACCAGCCATAAACGCCATTTGCCGACCAGCCCATGCCTATAAGGTAAAGGAGATAAAACAGGGCAAAGGATAAAATCTGCCACCGGGGTTTCTCCCTGAAAAGTCGTCCAAAATTTTTTATGAACCGGCCATCGGCCAGCCAGTTAAGAACCATAAGCACGATAAACGGAGGCACCAATCGTCCGAACACCGGCAGAAAGAAGGCAACAGCCATGCAGGAAAAGAGAAAAATCCGGTCGTGAACCCTATATCGCATCGAGTTTTTTGTTTACAAGGTCGAGAAATTCACGGGCAATGCGATCGAGGTCAAAAACGCGCAGAAGGTAATCATATCCGTTGTTGCCTGCTTCTCCGAGAAGCTCCTTATGATCCAGCAGAAACCTGATCAGGGCTGCAAGTTCACCGGCATTGCCCGGCTCGAAAGCCCACCCTGCTTTACCTTCGTCGATGATCAGCTCCTTTGCCTCTCCTTCAACCCCGAGAAGGATGGGCTTCCTGAGCGCCAGGTTTTCGAAAATCTTCGACGGGATGGCTCCCTTGAAAAGGTCGAGTTTGCGAAGGGGAACAATGGCTGCATCGGCTGCCCTCAAAAACGGGATAACCTCTCTCTTGGGCCGGTTATCATAGAACCTGACATTGTCAAGCAGAAGCTCCTGCTTAATTATAACAAGTTCATCGCGAACCGGCCCGCTTCCTACAAGGAGAAATTTCACCTCAGGCTTGTCGGTGAGAAGCCGTGCTGCCTCCAGAATCACCTCCAGCCCCTGTGCGTGTCCGAGAATACCGGCGTAGAGCAGCAGAAAATCGCCGGTGCTGAAACCCTCCCGGATACGCCAGTCGTCTATACCGGGCGTGGCAGCAAGGTCCTGGATATCCACACCGTTCTTCAGCCAGTAAACTGTTTTTAAAGGAAACCGGGCGGAGATATTTGCTGTAATGCCTTGTGTCTGGCCTGTCACCATCAGTGAGTGGCGATAGAGAAACTCTTCCAGGTTCGTGGAAAGGCCAAGCAGGAACCTGTTTTTAACCAGACCTAGTTTCTCCGCACTCTCAGGCCACAGGTCGGAAACATTGAAAATCAGTCTTGCCCTCTTAATTTTGGAGAGCAGCCATGCCGAAATACCGAGGAAGAGCGGTGGTGATTCGCAGAAGACAATATCCTGCCTGCCCAACTTAAAGGCACCCACAAGAAATGAGGACTTCACAAAACTGAAGTAGTTGATCAGCCGGGGGATAATGGCCTTACTCGTTCCGGCATAGATCCAGCTGCGGTGCACATCGATGCCCTCAATTACCTCCCGGCAATAAAATTTTCCACGGTAACCAGGGTGAACCTTCATCTCCGGGTAGTTTGGCATTGCCGTGAGGATACGCACCTCCACTCCCATCTTTGCAAGTCGTTTGGCAAGCTGGAACAACCGGTTTGGGGGCGCACCGGTTTCCGGTAGAAAATACTGCGTAACGATCAGGAACTTCATTCTGGCCTCCTGTTCCAGGTGCGAACAGCAAAGAAAATTACGAGTCCGGAGTAGAGTACCGAAGTAACAAGCATCCCCACGGAACTTGCGAGGTAGCCAAATTTCGGAACCAGTATGATGTTGGCCACAACATTAAGAATAACGCAACTGGTAAGAATGATAACAACATACAGCTGGCGCAGCATAAGGTCGAGAAACCTTTGCAGCAGCAGGGCCCCCTGCCACAGGAATGCCGACAGCAGCAAGGGCAGGTAGACAAGCCACGAATCCATCTCCGGGATCAGTAGCATGTTGCTGAAAATATAAGGTTTGGCAACCATGAACACAATGAAAACAATGATGAATATCAGGATCTCGAAGCTGAGGGCCTCCTTTACATTCTTCCATGCCATGTCGGGATGGTGCGTGTTCCAGTTGTCGCTGATCTTCGATTGATAGGAGATGTAAATGGGAAAAATTGCAAAAGTGGTTCCCTTGAACAGAAGATCCTTCAGTGCCGAGTACATGCCTGCATCGCGGTATCCGCAATACTCCATCAGGATGAAACGGTCGGCAGCCATCAGCACCTGAGAAAAGAAAAGCCAGAGTGTGACCGAATATCCGAACTCAATCATCTTTCCCGAGAAGTGGCTGTCCCAGTATATGTGCTTCAGGTCTATGGCAAGCAGCCCTTTCACCCGTATCAGGGTCCTGAGCAGCAACGCTCCGGCCAGCCCGATAACCAGCGAAGCCAGCAGGATTGTCGACGAACGCATCTCGAAAAAGAAGAGCCCGCAAAGCAGCACTATCATAATGAGCAGCTGGTCGGTTCCTTCAAGGATGGCCGTGCGGATCGACTTGTGATAGGCCTCCAGCACCGCCTGGTGAAAAAGGAAAAAATTGCTGAACAAGGCGAAGAGCCCGGCAAGCAGCAGTTCAAGCCATCCCAGATGCAGGTAGAAATGGCCGGCCGCAACCACCAGCCCGGTGGAGATAAAGGCGCTGAGAATGGTCAGGTCGAACAACCGGCTCATCACAACGCCTGGCTCCGTAGGCATCCCGCCCAGAAAACGAAGGATACTTGCCTGAACCCAGTGAAAGCTGAGGGTGATCACGAGCAGTGCTGTATATAAAATCAGCGAATATCTTCCGTACTCTACCGGGCCGAGGAACCGGATGGCAAGCACGATCACAGCCAGGTTAACAATGGCAGGAATGAACCTTCCGGCAAGATAAATTACTACTCCTCTCTTCATACAAACAGCTGCCTCTCTGCAGCGTCATTCAGGGATTACTTTTTCTTCCGTGGCTCCTTCAGGAAAAAAGTCTTTGGCCGTAAAACCTTGCTGAAGGCAAAATACTGGATAAGCACAAAGTCCTTACCGTCGTTTACCTGTGCGTAAAGTCTGTCGAGATCATATGGCAGCGGATTGCCCTCAGGATCAACCTGCCCTTCGGGTCCCTTCTTATGGAAAGTCTTCATGGTGGTTCTCAACCCACTGGTATCGGTCAGCGTTATCACGATAAAGGGCTGCGAATTTACTACGGAGTCGATGCGGTGTTTGCCGATGTCGTTGAGGATCGCCTCATAATTCAGGTTACGGAAACCCGAAAGAAAGTTGAGAATCCTGAGGGTATCGTAATCGGGGATCTCACGGTTATCTTCAAGTGAAACAAGAGTATATGTGTTGTTGTGGTTGTTTACAACTTCGTACGAATATCCAGGGGTTTCAGGAATCTCAACCCGGATCTTTGCAATTTCCGGGATCGTGGCCTTAAATACATTGTAATCGCGCCAGTTCCTGGCCATCGGACTGTATCGCGGGGAAACGAATCCCCGCAGTCCGGGAAGGTAGGTAACGAACGGTGCAGCCGACCTCTCCATGAGCATAAAGGTTCCCTGGTTGCTCGCCGTTGCACCACCAACGTAATAGACTTTCGTCTGCTTTTCATGGGGAAACAGCTGAATCCCGAAAAAGCTGATGCGGTAAACCATCTGATAAACTTCAACTTTCACCGAATTAACCGCCAGTTCCCGGATTACATTATTTTGGGCAGCCTTCGCAACCGGGTATTTTACCGCCAGGTCGAGCATGGTCTGCAACAGCATCTCTACATTGAATTTCGAGGCAGGATGCTGGTTATCAACAAGCCATTTTCCTGGTCCGACCCTGTTCAGGGTAACTGAGTTGTTGTTCTTGTCCGACATGAATATTCGGGTCACATTTGCCGAATCATCCAGTGCAAAGTCACTGAGCGAACGGTTAAACGTGGTTTCAGATCGTGAAAAGATCAGCAGAAGCGCAATCACTGCAAGGACAACGACGGAAATAATTATATACCTGTTCTTTTTCATGATTTCTGTAGCGTATTACAGGAGCTGTTTCTTTCTTGCAGGACGCGCATAGGCGCCCTTTCTGATTTGGTACTTTGCAATCCCGAACCCTGCTATCAGCAGGATGGGCAGGAAAATGCTGAGCAGCTGCCAGAAAAGGCGTTGTTTTGCGAGTTTGGCCGAATCAAGCAGGCGAAGTTTCAACTCTCTCGATCGAACGGAAATGAGTCCGGAGTCGTCGCAAAGGTAGTTCATCGCATTGAGCAGAAGGTCCTTATTGCCGAATGTCTGTCGGGTCCACTGGTCGTAGCCTAGCGGCAGGGGCGCCCCCTGGGAGATGCTGAATTGGTTTTTACCGATATCCCCGTCGGCAATCACGATCATTTTGGTTGGCTTGCTCTTATTCCGGATACCCAGCGCCTTGTTTTCCATCAGTTCGGGGGGCATGCGGAAGAGGTAGGCAGAGGTGAATACACCCTCAAGCAGGACAGCAACCGGCTGCGGCCCCTTGTTAAACATCCGCTCGTCGGGCTCATCCTTAAGAATCTCAAGATCGATGAGCGCCGGGGCATTAACGGTGCGGGAGTAGGGCGAAGTGGTGAGAAGGAAGGTCTTTTTCACTCCGGGAGCGATCACCGTATCGATGCTGCTCACGAACTCCGTCTTGATCGCATTGAGTCCGTTCACGATGGGATGGTTCACACCGGGCGTGATAAGCGGGAAGAAGTACCAGGGAAAATAATCGAGCTGGGGCTGGTTCCCTACCTGGCCTGTCCGCACCGGGATGGGCAGCGCCTTCATATCCTGCACCAGGTTTGTGTTCAGCCTTACACCATAGTTGAAGAGCATGTCTTCGAGGTTAATGTCATTCACAATCCCGATCGTGGTATTGTATTTCTGAAGGCTGTCCATGCTGGCAAACACCGGGTCGATGAGCCACAGCACACGGCCTCCACGCATAATGAACTGATCGATCAGGAATTTGTCCTTCTCGTCGAACGGGAGTGTTGGTTTTGCAATGATTATGGCTCTGTACTTGTTGATCAGCGCATCGTGCAGTGAATCTGTCTTGATCCGCAGCGCCAGACTGCTGATCTTATGGTTTATCGAAACCCGGTCGACATTGTAGTAGGCGCCCAGACTATTCTGCAGGTCGATCGATTCCATGGGCGTCAGTTCCCCCTCTCCCTGAATTATTGCCACCCTGGGCTTGATGCTGGTGATTACCTGCTGGATCGTATTGGCCAGGTTGTATTCCAGCGCCTGTATCGAGTTGTTGAGCACCTTGTCGGCATCCTGCCCCACCTGGGTCATGAGCAGCTGAACAGGAAGGTCGTGACCCTTGTACGAAACAATGGCCCCCGGGAATATGATCAGCTGTTTCGACTGTCCCTTCTCATTTACCCTCAGGTTGGTGGGCTGCAACCCGCGGTCGGCAAGCAGGCGGTAAGCGTCGTTGCGCTCCTTGGCATTGGCCTCGGCCGAAGGATCCACAAATTCATACTGTATATTGTCGCTATATGCCCGGAACTCATCCAGCATTTCACGTGTTTCGTTCGACAGCCGCTGAAAACCCGGAGGCAGGTCGCCGGCAAGGTAGACCTTAAAGAAAACCACATCGTCGAGTTTCTGCACCAGCCTTTTGGTTGCCGGAGCCAGCGAGAACCTCTTCTCGGCAGTGAGGTCAAAACGGGTAAAAATGAAGGAAGCAATGATATTGAGCAATACTATAATAACAATACCCAGCACCAGCTGAAGTATGTTACCCTGTTTTATGCCCCTTTTCTTACTTTTCATTTTAAAATTTTACCATTTTACCATTTTCTACTCTCAAGCTTCAACTTCGTAAGGAGAATAAACAAGACCGTTACGCTGATAAAATAGATCAGATCCCGGGTATCGATAACCCCGCGGCTTACCGAGGAGTAATGTGAATTTATGCCAAGCGACTGGATGATCAGTCCGGTTTTTCCTGATACGACAAACTGATAGATAAAATCGAAGCCCATGTAAATAAAGAAGCTGATAAAAACAGCCACGATAAATGAAACGATCTGGTTGTCGGTAAGTGACGAGGCAAATATCCCGATCGCTACAAAGCTGGCCCCCAGGAAAAGGAGTCCGATATAGGAGCCCCATATACTTCCTGTGTCGAGGTTGCCTTTGGGCAGACCAAGCATATAAACCGAAAAGAACCAGATGAGGGTAGGCAGCAGGGAGATGATCACCAGCGCCACCCCGGCAAAATACTTGGCCAGGATCACCTGCAGGTCGGTGAGAGGCTGGGTCATCAGCAGTTCCAGCGTGCCGCTCTTCTTCTCATCGGCAAATGACCTCATGGTGATGGCCGGGATGAGGAATAGAAAAATAAAGGGAGCAAGAATAAACAGACCGTCGAGGTTTGCATAACCGTTGTCGGCGATGTTGAACTCCATCGGAAAGATCCAGAGGAAGAGACCCATCATCAGCAGGAATACGATCATTACGATGTACCCTATGAGTGAGTTGAGAAAACCGTTGATCTCTTTCTTAAACAGCGTGAGCATTTCCCGGATTTGTTATGGCGTGCAAAATTAGCAATTTTACCGCTTCACAAAACATTCCTTGCGATGTAACCCGAATAATCGACAAGGCTCGGCTCATATTTCTCACGCAGGAGGGTTTTATAATTGAACTCCACCCACTCCTCCAGGTCTTTCTTCCGGTTGTCGTGGGCCACGAGGGCGACGTTCTTCGATTTTTCCATAGTGCAATTAATGATTCTCTGCAAAGGTACATTTTCGTACAGGGAAGACAAGAAAACACCTACTCAAGTTCGATGGTCACGGCCTGGTCTATTTTGAGTCCGAGCAGGCTGCTGGCTTTTCCTTCCCGGATGGCGATCTCGAGATAGCCGCTGCTCGAGAAAAGTGCCAGCATTTCGCCCTGGTTTACATCTTTGTAACCTTGGCTGATCTCTGTTATCCTGTAATTCGGCGACCGGAAGGTGATGGTAAATTTGTGCCCTTTTGTTGCCGATTTGAATAGCGTTTCGGTGATGTTCGTAAATACGTTCTCATAGTTGTCGACAAAGATCACCTTTCCCTTGACCAGATCGCCCTGAATGACCGGCTGAAAGGAGATCTTCTGCATGATCTTGTCCTTGGGATGGCCAAGTTCTTCAAAGGGTTTGCCCGCAGCTATATGGCAGGCCACCTTAACGAAAACATCGCGTGTTGAGAAGGTGAAATAGTCGGAATCCTGGATGATGTCGAGTTCGATGATGCGGTCGGGTTTGCTGTCGAAGATAAGGGAGAATATTCCGTTGTCGGCAGCGATGAAATAGTGGCCATCCTTCACCACCAGAGTATGCGGGGTTTCGATGGCAGCCTCGGTATTGATGGCCAGGATGTGAACGGTGCCTTCGGGGAAGTTGCGGTAAAAATTACGGATGATAAAGGCCGCCTGGTTCAGGTCGAACGCCGGTATCTGGTGGGTAATGTCGACGATCTGTGCATCGGGCATCAGCCGCAGGATGGCGCCCTTGACAGCCCCGATGTAGTGGTCTCTGAGTCCCCAGTCGCTCGTAAGCGTAATGATGGCCATGGATTTATTCGTACTTTTGCGTATTCAAAGGTACAAACTTTTCATGAGTGAGAAAATAATAAGCATCGAATCGGTCCACCCGCTCGATATTTTCGGGGCCAATGATCAGAACCTCGAGGCGATTCGCAACTACTTTCCGAAACTGAAGATCGTCTCCCGCGATAACTTCATCAAGGCCCTGGGTGAAGAGGCCGATCTGCTTGCTTTCGGGGAGCAGTTCACCGCGCTGGTACTCCATGTTGAAAAATTCGGACGGCTCACAAAAACCGACATCACGCAGATCCTCGGTGGTGGATTCAACGGGCAGTCCCAGGCTCCCGAAGGTCACTCTGAAGTGCTTGTGCATGGAAAAAACGGCATGCTGATCCGGGCCCGAACACCCAACCAGCGGCGGCTGGTCGAGAGCAGCGAAAAGAACGACCTGGTATTTGCCGTTGGACCCGCCGGCACAGGCAAGACGTACACCGCGGTGGCGCTTGCCGTCAGGGCGCTCAAAAACAAGGAGATCCAGCGGATCATCCTCACCCGCCCTGCCGTTGAAGCCGGCGAAAACCTCGGCTTCCTTCCGGGCGACCTGAAAGAGAAACTCGATCCCTACCTCCAGCCGCTGTACGACGCACTGAAAGATATGCTTCCCGGCACCAAACTTCTCTCCTATATCGAAGACAATACCATCGAGATCGCTCCGCTGGCTTTCATGCGCGGACGAACCCTCAACAACGCCTTCGTCCTCCTCGATGAAGCACAGAATACGACCCCCAGCCAGCTGAAGATGTTCCTTACCCGCATGGGCTCCTCCGCCAAGTTCATCGTCACCGGCGACATCACCCAGATCGATCTGCCCCGCAACCAGACCTCCGGCCTCATACATGCGCAAAGCATCCTGCGCGGCATACCCGGTATCGATTTTATATACCTCGATAATTCCGACATCATCCGGCATAAACTTGTGGGAAAGATTATTGATGCGTACAGCACTGAATAACCACCTCTTTAACTCTTTAACTCTTCCCCTCCTACCCTCTTACCCTATTTTTCTCTTACCCTTATTTTTTTATCTTTGCAATATAAATATGTACTCCCATGAGCAACGTTCTTACAAAAACCAACTTCTCCCTTCCCGGCCAGAAATCCCTCTACCAGGGCAAGGTACGCGACGTTTATAATATTGATGACAAACTTCTGGTGATGGTTGCCAGCGACCGTATATCGGCATTCGATGTGGTGCTGCCCAAGGGCATCCCTTACAAGGGACAGGTACTGAACCAGATCGCCGAAAAATTCCTCGATGCCACGGCCGACATTTGTCCGAACTGGAAAATAGCCAGTCCCGATCCCAACGTGAGCATCGGCCGCTTTTGCAAGATCTATCCCGTGGAGATGATCATCCGCGGTTACCTTACGGGTAGTTCGTGGCGCACGTACCAGAAGGGCTCCAGGAGCATCTGCGGGGTGCCTATCCCTAACGGCATGAAGGAACACCAGCGTTTTGCCGAGCCCATCATCACGCCTACAACAAAAGCTTCTGAGGGCCATGATGAGGACATATCCGAATCAGAACTGATCGCCGAAGGACTCATCCCCAGGGAGGAGTACGAACTGATCAGGAAATATACCCGGGCACTTTTCCAGCGTGGAACCGAAATGGCAGCAGCCAAAGGGCTGATCCTTGTCGACACAAAGTATGAATTTGGGAAGGGTCCTGATGGGAAAATATATCTCTGCGACGAGATCCACACCCCCGATTCATCCCGCTATTTTTATAGTGATGGCTACGAAATCCGCCAGGAGCGGGGCGAACAACAACGCCAGCTATCCAAGGAGTTCGTGCGCGAATGGCTTATGGCAAATGGGTTCATGGGCAAAGAGGGTCAAACAGTTCCCGAAATGAGCGAGGAGTGGATAAATGAAATTTCGGACCGTTACATTGAACTCTACGAAAATATCATTGGTGAGAAATTTATCCGCAGTGAAACCGAAAATATCAATGCGCGGATTGAAACGAATATCCTCAACTGGCTTCATTCATGATACCTTTCTCTCCTCCCAGAATGGATCAAAAGATCGTCGACGCAGTTGTTGACACGCTCTATTCCGGATGGATTACCACAGGTCCGAAAACGAAGCGGTTTGAAAAGAACCTCACCGATTATGGCGGGCATAAAATCACCCTCTGTGTGAGTTCCGCCTCGGCAGGACTGGAGCTGATGCTTCGCTGGTATGGAGTGAAACCCGGCGACGAGGTGATCGTTCCCGCTTACACTTATTCGGCCACAGCCAATGTTGTTGTACATTGCGGTGCCCGGGTGGTATTTGTCGATGCCGGTTCCGATTTCAATATCGATGTTGATGCAATCCGCAGTGCAATTACTCCACGCACAAAGGTGATCATGCCGGTTGATGTAGCCGGATGGCCGTGCGACTATGAATCCATTAACGCGTTGGTAAAAGACCCGGCGATACTTTCGTATTTCAAGCCTGAATCGGAGGAGCAAAAAAAACTGGGGCGAATCCTGGTACTTTCCGATGCCGCCCACTCGATTGGCGCCGGGTACCACGGTAAAAAAGCAGGAAACCTCACCGACATAACGGTTTACTCATTTCACGCTGTAAAAAATCTCACTACGGCCGAAGGTGGTGCCGTGTGCATAAACCTTCCCGAACCTTTCGACCACGACAAAATATACAAAGCGCTCAATGCCAAGTCACTTCACGGACAAACCAAGGATGCCCTGGCCAAAACAAAGATCGGAAGCTGGCGATACGATATCATTGAACCGGGATACAAATACAACATGACCGACATTCAGGCGGCCATGGGACTGGTTGAACTGGAGCGGTACGACAGCGACATACTGGTTCGGCGCAAAGCCATCTTCGACCGGTATGCGGCAGCCTTTGCCACCTATGCATGGGCACAGGTACCCGAATATGAGCGTGCCGGCCGTTACTCCTCCTACCATGTTTTCCTTCTCAGGATAAGAGATATCAGCGAAAGCCAGCGCGACCGCATCATCATTGAAATCTTCAACAGGGATGTAGCAGTAAATGTTCATTTTGTACCCCTACCCATGATGACCTATTACCGCGAAGCCGGCTATCGCATCAGCGATTACCCGGTTGCCTACGATAATTATTCACGGGAGATAAGTCTGCCGGTTTATTATGATCTCACTGATGAAATGGTTGACACTGTGGTGAAGGCGGTGGTGGAGGCGGTGGGGTTGATAGTTAATAGTTAATAGTTAATAGTTAATAGTTAATAGTTGATAATCAGATTTTTAGATATTTTTTTTAGCATTATCGGGCTGGTTGTTTGTTTGCCGTTATTTCTTGTGATTGCGGTCTGGACAAGCCTGGATTCGAAGGGAGGGGTTTTCTTCCGCCAGGTGCGGGTTGGGAAAGACAACAGGGACTTCAGGATTTTCAAGTTCCGGTCGATGCGGGCTGATTCGGATAAAAAAGGGGGCCTTACCATCGGGAACCGCGACAGCCGGATTACGAATGTCGGTTACCATCTCAGGAAATACAAACTGGACGAGTTGCCTCAACTGATAAATGTTCTCACCGGCGAGATGAGCCTTGTCGGACCACGGCCCGAGATCCGTCAGTATGTTAACTTCTATACCGAAGAACAGAAGCGGATTCTTACTGTAAAGCCCGGCATCACCGACTGGGCCTCCATCGAATACATCAATGAAAACGAGATTCTGGGTAAATCATCACATCCGGAAACGACTTACATCGAAGAGGTGATGCCCGCAAAGATCCTGCTCAACCAACGTTACATCGACAACCGGTCGGTCGCGATGTATTTCCGCATTCTCGGACTTACTTTGAGAAAGATGGCTGGATGTAGCTGATGACCAAGGGAATAAAAAATCCATTGTCATTCTATCAAGATAATGATTATCGACATCTCTGAGTCAGAGTAATCTTTCCTGTTGTCTCTAATTTCGCAATATACGAGCAACGTGTTGCTTCCACCTCAACAAATTTAATTTCATATTCTTGTCCATAATCATTAATCGCAGTTTCATCAACTTCCTCTGCGTAAGATATTGCAGCGGATTCGACTGATGTCTCAACTATATCGAGGATTTGTCCATTTCTGCCAGCAGCAACAAATAGATTAGGTTTCGAAAACGCATTTTCAAAATAAAGTACTACTCTTTTCACTCTTGTACAACCCGGTGCAACTTTATTTGAGACGTCAATCTTTTCACTTTGAGTCCACATATGAGTCTCCATGGTTGAACTGTTTTTCATATTTACATTCATGCCTGCAAAATGAACCGAAGAAAACAACCATGCAATAGCCCGAAAGGGTCATTTTACAGTAATTGTATCACTTTTGATAAATTGTTTGTAATTTTGTCTGAAAACACTTAACATGCCAACATTGTCAATGTTCTTTGGAATCATCATCCGGATGTTTTATGCTCCAAAAGAACATAATCCACCTCATATTCATGTCTATTATCAAGACAGCAAGGCTGTTATCGATATCGGAACTTGTGAAATAATAAATGGGGTATTACCGTCCAAACAATTGCGGTTGGTGGTTGCCTGGATTGAAATTCATCAAGAGGAACTAATTGCTGACTGGAAATTATGTCAGAATGGTGAAAAGCCTTTTAAAATAGATCCCTTAAAATAACCAGTATGTACAAAGCAATCAAGGAGGTCATTCCTGGGCCAGATTATATGCTGCATTTAACATTTGAGAATGGTGAAAAGCGTTTGTTTGACATGAAACCGTACCTCGAAACAGGTATTTTTAAGGAATTAAAAGATATTACCATATTTGAAACCGTACACATTTGTTTTGATTCCATCGAATGGGACAATGAGGCGGATTTTGACCCAGAAATACTATATGAGGAGAGCTGTTCGTTGCAAATCTGAGCATGGCAAATGCACAGTGCAAATTGTAAAATTTTAAAATTTGGAGTAGCTCCCCATTTCACCATTTGCTTTAGATCAACTTTTCTTTGAAGGCCCTCACCACGACCTGGGCGCGGGAGTACACCTGTAACTTATCGTAGATGTTCTTGATCTGAATGCACGCAGCAAGGCCAGTCAGCAAGGTACCATCCCGGAAATGAATGCTGCCGTTTTCATAAACGGCCATGTCGGCAATGCTGGCAATTAAAGCACTTTTTACTGAAAAGAAGTGCATGGCCGTGATGTAATTGGCAAAAGGTGGCCGGATATGCTCGGTAATTCCATCATGAAAATGATATAGCATGCAGGTACTGGTAAACGGAATTACCGTGAACCATATATCCTGCGGAGTTGCCGGGTAAAATCCGTAAATCTTCCCTTCTACCGGAAAATCAAGTTTCTTCCGGGCATCCTTGTCCAGCATGTAAATTTTATCGGTCAGGAAATAGATATTCTGTTGATCGTCCTTGAGAATGGCATGAATATCAGCTTTTGTTCCGGAATTGATCTTCTGGAAGGAAAAGGATTGTCCTTCAGTATTTGCGTTGATCAGAACCAAGAAAATAAACAGCAGTAAGAAGCCTGGGGTCATGGATGGTGGATAACCATAATTTTCTTACTGAAGGTCTTGTGGTTCACCTTCAGAAGGCACAAATAACTGCCCGATGCCATACCCGAGGCATCCCAATTCACCTCATGATACCCCGCTAACATGGTCTTATCGAGCAGGGTATCGATTAAAATACCCGATTCGTTATAGATCGTCACGGTAACTCTGACATTGCTTTCTGACAATTCAAACGGAATTGTAGTTGTTTTAGCAACCGGATTTGGAAAGATGGCGAGTAATTTCGCGGTGGCCGAGGCCTCAAATTCCCCGATTCCATTGGGAAAAAACAGAGGGCTTCCGGCCTCAACCCACGCCGTATAAATCAGGTTAGAAAGTACATCCGTTGCATTCCTGAAGAGAGCGATTGTAAAGGCGCCTGTTTTATCCCACAAAGCCTGGTAATAAACCGTTCCGCTGACGCTGCCTCCCGATTGTGTCTTTGCATAGGTATCGGCCAGCAGAACACTGTCTACATACCTGTGGTTATCATACAGGTAGGTAAAAATGTAGTCCTGTATATCGCTGATAAATTGCGTGGAATCGGGCGGGTAAACCAGCAGAGACTCATAATTGCTGATCATTTTGGATTCGTAACGGGAGTGAATCCCGTTCTGGCCGGTCATCTGTCCATCGTAATTGTTCGTAATATGCAAAGGCATATGTCCGTCGGCTACATAATGGCCCAGGTCGGCGGCAAACTGTTCGGAAGCGTTCCAGTCGCCCCGGGCGAAGGCGCTCTTCAGCGAATCATAGGTGCGCATAGTAGCCCATGGAAGAATACCCTGGTCGATCACCCATCCCTCACCATGTGTACCAACCACCGAATCGTAGGTTTCAGGAATTCTTCCTGTGGCAACGTATTCCGGGTAATTCTCGATGTCGAGGTAGTGTCGGGGCGCTTCATCCGGGTCGGTATCCCTGCGGCTATCGGGATCGGAAGCATGGCTGGTAACGAAATTGGTCCAGTTCGGCTTAAGAAACCCCAACTGTGCAGGCAGACATGCCGCCATGTTCTGGTTTATGATCCTGTGTCCTTTATAACCCCAGCCTGAAAGAAGGATGGCAAGCGGAAGGAGAATAAGCAGTGCAGTCAGTTTTTTCATTCAAATGCTTTTAGCAGGTTGTCGAGGTTATCAATTTTATCGGGGTATCCGAGTTGGGTATATGCGTTGATCAGGTTATGGATCAAACGTTTGATGATATCGTGATTGGTGCATGGGGCAAAAAACGACCGGTCGGGTTTGAATTTCATCTGGCGGACAAACAGGTCTATTTCACGTCTTGTGAATACCGCTCCTTTGTTAAACGGGTTGATATAGAAAAGCACATCGTCCTCGGTTGGATTTGAAAGGCCGTAATCGGTGAGGTAGGCCAGGATAAAGTGCTGCGGAAGATTGACACCGTATATGGGAAGTCCCAGTTTTTGGGCAAGGATGATATAAAGCATCCCGAGCGCCACAGGGCTCCCCTTTCTGGTGTCGAGCATGGTATTCAGGTAAAATATCTCCGGCGCAGTAAGATTTACCTTGTTTCCTTCGAAGTGGTGCAGGCCATAGAGGATATGGTTCACCACCTTTACATTCTCAAGTGCCGTAAGATTCTCATTCAGCTCGAGCCAGATATCCATTCTGATTTGCTCGATTTTGGAGTAGATCTCAACATCGTCCATGTCGGGATACTGGGTACGCGTTACCAGCATGAAGCCCTTGAGCAAGTCGGAGGAGCCCAGGTTGACCCAGTTTACAAAATCCACGTACAGACTATCGCGGCGGAGGGTACCCACGATATCTTCAATTCGCCCCTGGATAAGAGGATCAAAGCTGTTTTCGAGTACCTTCTCAAGTTGAGGAATGGCTTCGGTTCCAAAATCCAGGATTGAGTTCCTGATGAGATCAAATGCCTTCTCATCCGGCTCGTCGAGCAGGTTTAGCAGGGCAGCAAGGGCCTTATTTTCAGCAGTTCCGGCCATGTCAGATAGTTTCCAGAACGAGGTCGATCAGCTTTTTCACAACGGTTTTATGATCGGCATTGTATTCACCTGTAGCCCGGTTTGCAATGAGTGCGCAAATCGTCACCATGTTGTGGCCCATCAGGGCGCCCAGCCCGTAGAGGGCCGATGTTTCCATTTCAAAGTTCACAATCCGGTGTTCGTTATAACGGAACCCCTGAAGTTTGCTGATCATGCCGGGATCGGTGAGGTCAAGTCGCAGGAACCGTCCCTGTGGTCCGTAAAAACCGGGGGCCGTGGCTGTGATCCCCGCAACAGAGAAAGGTCTGAACTTGTCCACCAGCATATCCGACCCTTTGATAAAGTAAGGCTGCGATAAACTAGGGTGCCAGTCCACCTGTTTCCTGAATGCTTCGGTCATACCTTTATCGCTTACATCTTCCAGCCCTTTGTAGAAATACAACAGGTTGTCGAGACCGCAGGCGTGGGTAGAGAGGCTGAAACTGTTCACCTTCACATCCGGCTGAATGGAACCTGACGTGCCGATCCTGACGATCGACAAGGATCTCCGCACACTGTTTTCCACCCTGGTTTTCAGGTTGAAATTGGCCAGGGCATCGAGTTCGTGCATAACAATGTCGATGTTGTCGGGACCGATACCTGTCGACAAAGCCGTGATCCGTTTTCCTTTGTAATAACCTGTGCTGGAGATGAATTCCCGGTTACATCCGGAATGTTCAACTTTTTTAAATGTCCTGGCTATTTCATTAACACGCTGCGGATCTCCGACAACAATCACCGTATCCGCCAGATCCTCCGGTTTCATGCAAAGATGGTAAACACTGCCATCTTCATTCACAATAAGATCGGGTTCGGCGAGGGAGGACATACGGTAAATAAATTTATACAAAGATAGAGAAAAGTTGATGTGTTAGGGTAAAACAATAACAAGAAAACCCGCATCCCCCATCCTGCATCCTGCATCCTGCATCTTGCATCTGTTTACTATCTTTGCCCCATGAACGTAGAAATAATCAACATCGGCGATGAACTGCTGATCGGACAGGTGGTGAACACCAACGCCTCCTGGATGGCAGCGCAACTGAACCTGTCGGGTTTCAGGGTACACCAGATTACCATTGTCAGCGACGACCGGGCGCACATCCTGGAAGCCTTGTCGTTGGCCGAAAAGCGGGCACAAATCATCCTCATTTCAGGCGGTATCGGTCCTACGAAAGACGACATCACCAAACACACACTGTGTGAATTTTTCAATACCCGTCTGGTGCTTGACGAGGAGGCTTACCGTGATATTGAAAAGCTGTTTTCCAGACGGGGATACCCGGTTACAGAACTCAACCACCAGCAGGCAATGCTGCCCGAATGCTGCACCTCCATCCCCAACCAGCTGGGTACGGCCCGGGGAATGTGGTTCGAAAAAAGCGTAACCCCGCCCCTCCCAACCGTCTTTGTCTCCATGCCCGGCGTACCGTTTGAGATGAAAGCCATGATGACGGAGGAGATCATTCCAAGGCTGAAAAAGACCTTCAACACCCCTGTAATTCAACATC
>CAYHCQ010000042.1:0-11693 GCA_964355115.1 uncultured Prolixibacteraceae bacterium
AGGTAACCGTGACTGTTTCGCCGGTTGTTCCGTCGGGAATACTTGTTGCCACATACGATCCGAAGCCGGCAATATCCTTGATTACGGGCTTTTGTGTCACAATCGAACTGGTGATCGACTGGATGAGGCAGGTGCCTCCCGGGGCCGACAGGCAGTTCACCTGGGCAACAAGGAGGGTGGTGGTTTCGAGCGGAATGGTGTCGCATGAAAGTCCGGCAGGATCTGCATCGTACAGCTGAAATGTAAAAACAATCGAATCGTTAACGGTAAGGTTGGGCTGGATGGAGAAGTTGATATACCGGATGCCCCCTACAACCGTGTTGCTGGCAACGCCGGAGGGGCCATTGTGGATCCCGGTAAGGGAGTTTGGTACATAATCGAAGGCATCGTCGATGTTCACGCCCAGCTTCTCAATCTGTGAAACCGACGAGGGCCCCAGATTGATCACCTTTATCTTTATCAGGGATGGATCGCTGCAGGTAAGGAGGTTTCCCGGCGCGGTGGTGGTGATTACATACAGGTTCACATTGGTCGGCAAACCGTTGATCAGGATTGGGTCGGTATTCGACGACCGCTCCTGAACATCGCCGCAGGCATTGGCAGCCGAGGCGGTAATTCTGAGCGACGTTCCTGACGTGAAATCGCAGTTCGTCTGCAACCGGAAGCGCACCCTGTACCCGTTTTTCGGTACACTGTCGCTGCCTTTAAGTAAATTCACGCCATTGGGATCGGCCGAGATGTCAAAAACCCATTTGTTGCTGCCGGGAGGCTGGTTCACAGGGTTGTTAAGAAGCGCCCAAGAGCCCGTGGTATAGGGGAATTTGATTTCCGAAAATCCATTTTCGATCGAGGTTCCGGGGGGCAGGGAAACCGTAAATTTCAGGTCATAGCCATAGGCAAGTTGCGAGTTGGTAACCTGGGCCTCATAAAATAGTGCGTTGCACAGGTCGACCGGATTCGCCGGCGATGTGACTGCCACATTCAGGCTTATCTCCTTCGGATCGAGGTAAAGCCATTTGGTGTTCTGGGTGCAGAAGTATCCCGAGGGCGGATAGCCCAGTTCGGGGTTCACCGGGTAGCCTGCACAGTTGTAGCCATGTTTTACAAGAAGGCTGTCGAAACTGCAGGTGGTGTAGAGTGCCGTGATTTTAATTGTTTTACAAACATTCCCGTTATATGTGCCCATCTGCACCCAGTATTTGCCCGGACCGTAACCGGTTACGGGTATGTTCACCGGTGCGGCAGGTATCGTAATATCAGTCACCCTTACGACCTGGATGCCGTTGTTGGCGCTCTCAAAGCCAAGCCAGTTGTTGTTAGCAGCAAACGACCGTGAATTGCAGACGGAAACTGTCCAGCTTACACTATCCTGCCGCCCCTCCGCCGTGCCCACCAGAGTTGTCAGCGACATAAGCGGGGGGGTATAGGTGATACCTTTCGTGGAGGTGGCGGTCTGGTATACTCCGAGACCATCAACATAGAACTTCTTGCGGCCACGTGCATCCATCCCGTAACTGAAATCGCCTGTGGCCTTGCACGACGGGGTTGCGTTGAATCGCACGATGTCGTAGCTCATCTGGCATTCGTAATAGTCGGAGTAGTTCCAGGCCGGGGTTCGTATATACATCAGCCGGGTACCGGTTGGCCCCATGGTAATCACGGGGTCGGCAATGGCTTCATTGGCAAGCGTTCCGTTATCGTAATAGAAACGGTGTGTGGAACTTGCCGGTTGGTAGGCAAATCCTTCCGGAAGAGTAAAAAATAGTGTATCGATGGCATGCAGAGGTCTTATTTCGTTTGGAAATGGAATGTCACCACCACACAAATCAAGGTATCTGTAGATAAGCCCTTCATAAAGGAATGTAGAACATCCCTGCATGATGATCTGCTGATAGTTTGTTCCAACACCGAAATTGAAGTTGTTTCCAAGCACGTTAAAAGTGTAACCCCTGTCATTACAGGAAGCCTCTTTATTGGCCTCTTTCCAGAAAAAAGAGGCCCGGAGCCCCGGAACGGCGCGCCACTCCTGCTGGGCGATGTTCTTCACCCGGCCATAAACGACATAATATACAGAATCACCATTTGTGAAGGTGAGTCCCGCCAGGCATCCTCCAGGGGCGGTGAGGTTTCCGAAGTAGGTGTAGAGGGTGGAGGTGGGGCCGTTGGTAACCTGTGGTGAAAGATTAGGGCAGGTGTACCAGGTATCATTTTCAATGTTATAGAAATGGAGTGTATCGGTAAGTACATCGAAAAAGAGCTGGTTTCCCCAGGCGCCTCCGATGGCATTGTGTTTCAGCTTAAAGTAGAGACTGTCCATGGCGCTGTTGATCCCGCCCGCTGCCTCAATACGGATGGTGTCCTGGGTCATGGCATTGTCGAGGCGCAGTCCCGGGGCATTGGGTGCAACCCGGGTGGTACAGCGGTTGTTGGTCCATCCGAGGGTATGGCGGGTGACTTTAAAAAGGGATATGTTGGGTTCGGGGCAATTGCCTAACGGGCACTGTATCCCGAAGATGGGCGTATCGGTGCACCAGTATGTAAAGTAGCGGTTTTTGAAGTTCGTTTTGTCGCACCAGAATCTGAGTTCGGCATGGATGGAGGCGGTATTGGGATGGAGGAGCTCGCAATCGGCCACAACCGGAACCCGGAAAAGGCCTCCGGAAAGGACCCGGCTCCTGTCGAGAATGAACCGGAGGGTGTCGCCCGACACCAGCGGGGCTCCCATGCTCACCCCTTTGAAGGTTGCAGTGAAGGGCAGGTAGGGTAAAACACCCGAAGGGAGGATCACCTTATACACAACCGAATCGTTCGGGCAGCCTTCGCCGTTGACGGAAGTGGTGGTGCTTACTGTATGCTCAAGCCATGCAGGAACAGCATCGTAAATATCTGATGGAAAGAGTACCTGGGTGGTATTGGTATTGTAGGTCATGAACTGATTTACGGAAGGATTTGCGATCCAGTTCACCCCCGAGGCCACGCTGCACTGGTTCTTGAAGTTGTACCCGAATCTGAAACCCTGCCAGGCTGAGTTTGTCCAGCCGGCTCCGCAGTTATTGCCCGTGGGTATGGTGCTTACCGCCTGCGACCAGCTGTAGTAGGTGTGGGCTCTGATCGTAAACGACTGCCCCGCCGGAAGATCATCGTAATAGCCGTCGCCGTCGGCATCGGTGAGTCCGGTTCCCCCGCCATCCGGGTCGAAGGTATATAGCAGTTTGGTGTAAAACGCAAACTGCCCGTTGGCAGCTCCGGCGCCATAGTTGTACGTGGCTGCCTGCCTGTTACCGCTCACCGAAAAGGTGTCGATCTTGTTGATCCAGTTGGCATTTGGGTAATAGGTACTTCCTCCCGATGAGAATCCGGCGAGAACCACGACATCGTAAGCTGTTCCCCCCGCCCCCGTGCCGGTGTTGGATACCGTGAATTCAGTCCAGCCGCGGTTGTCGATGAAGCCCCAGCTGCGCCTGCTTGCGGTAAATGCAATGTTAATGCCCGGACTTCCGGCCGGGACATTCACTGTGGCATAGGCGGTGTTGAAGCTGCAGTACTGTTTGTAGCAACCCCAGGTAGCTTTGAGGGTCGACTGTCCGTTGGTACATCCCAGCAGGGTGACCGTTTCGGTAATTGTGATGCTTTCTCCCGGATCGAACAAGCCGTTTCCTCCCGGCAGGTCGTTCCCGGTGAGGATGATGGTATCGGTACGGAGTGGTCCGGCCCCGACATAATAATGAATCGTGCCGATGTTCACCGAAACCACCTGGATGTCGGAGGTGTGCTGATCTAAGAGTACCAGCGTATCGGTTGAGGCATTGGCTCCCTGCTGAAGGATGGTGATGTCGCGGGTTGTGGAGGTGTTGAGCGGGATCGATGCGGGATTGTTGGTGATGCCCGTGATCACCGGCTCGGGATAATAATAGTTCTGCAGCGGGGTGTCGGATCCGGAATAGTTTGATGAATTGTAGGTGACAATATATACGAAGTTGACGGTGTTGGTATAGCCGCAGATTAAACCAGCCATATAGGTTACCGCATGTGCAGTGTTGTTGAGAATGTCGGGAAGCAGCAGCAGCGGCTGGTTGAGGTTGGTGATGTTGATTTCGGTGGCGCCTGTTATGGTGCCTGGCGCATACCGTACCCCGGGTGGCAGGTCGAGGGTAAGCGTGGCTCCCGACATCGTTCCTCCTGTGGTGTTGGCGATCTGCAGCGAGAAGAGTCCGTCGTTGCCGCAGATGACCAGCGAAGGTGGCTTGGCCGTTGGTGAAACCATGATCTGACCATATCCATGGATAGAAAGGAACAGGAACAGAAATCCTTGCAGAAAAGACCGGATGACTCTTTTCACCGAAATCATGGCCTAAAAGTAAAAATATTTTTCCGGTTCTGTTAGGTAACCACCCTAAAAGTTTATTATCTTTGGGATTATAAATCTGAATCCCATGAAAAAAAGATTGTTTACCCTCACCACACTGGTAGTTGTTTTTCTGGCTGGTTTCAATGGTTGCAGCAAGAAGGAGACTGCTGAAGAGACAACATCCCCGGATGCCGATCTTACCATGTTAACGGAAAAGGCGATCCTGTCGCTCGACAACCAGGAGGTCTATTCCGACAACCCCGAACTGGCCATCTATATGCTAGACGATGGAATTGCCCCCTGTTTTCTTGCTGATGACACCGATCTCACCGGCGACGACAGCCAGCGGACCCGCATTCGCCGCAACGGGCTGATCGCCTGTCTCAGGGGACTTTCGCTTACCGAAACCCAGATCCCGCTTGTTAAACAGGATTTGCGCCGCTACAACGCCTGCAATGAGAAAGCCATCAGCAGAGCGCGGGCAGTTTATAACGAATTGCATGAGACTTACCGCCTGAAGTATAACCGGCTGGCAATGGCTTATCAATCGGGCACACTCACAGCTGAGGAGTTCAGAACCAAGGTAGCCGAACTCAGAGTGGCCTTTAAGCGGGAGCTTCGCGCGCTCCACCTGCGCGAAAAACTGGACGGTGCCTTTAAACGCTGCTTCCGGGCCTTCCTGGCCGATCTTCATACCATCCTCAACGATCGCCAGTGGAATGCGTTCAAGGAATGCTATAGGGGGAAAGCGTGAGGAGTTATGAGTTATGAGTGATGAGTTATGAGTTTACCATTTTACATTTGACACAAACCATACGTGCAACAATCTGTATGATTTTGTAAATTTGTCGTTGAAAAAATGAAATGTAAAATGAAACTCAAAGTCCTCCTCCTCTGCCTTATTTGCCTTCTGCCCGTCGCAACGATCGCCGGGCCGGGCGATTCAATCGCGCCACCCAGGACCCCTTACTATAAAAACGTTATCAAGTTCAACCCCACACCGATGTTGCTCTGGGATTGGAGGAACATCACTTTCAGTTACGAACGGATCCTCAACGCAAGGCAATCCATCTCCCTGGAACTGGGATACCTGGTCATGCCGCGCGTTGTCGAGGACACCCTGACCGACCTGGTGAACATAACAAGCGGCGAAAAAAACGGGATCAATGTCTCGCTGGAATACCGGTTTTATCTCACAAAACTCAACGCTCGCCCGGTTCCGGCCGGTTTGTACCTTGGCCCTTACTTCACCTTTTACGGTTATCAGTTCAAAAACGGGCTCGACATTTTCAACGCGGGAACTGAAACAAATGGCACACTGAAGGGTAACTACTGGGCGTTCAACCTTGGACTGGAGCTGGGATACCAGTTTGTATTCTGGAAGCACTGGACCCTCGACATGGTACTCGTCGGACCCTCGGTAAGCTACTTCGGCGGAAAAACAGAGATAACAGGCGACCTGAATGCTGAACAGATACAGGAAATCAACCAGGAGTTGTACGATAAGCTCGTGGAACGCTTCCCTGGGATACAGGTGCTCTCGATCGACAAAACCTATCAGCAGACAGGAAAACTCGACATTCTCAGGATGGGATTTCGTTACCTGGTGCAGATCGGATACCACTTTTAAATATCGATTCCGAGCTCCGGGTCCCCGGCCCTGAGCCCCAAAAAAATCCGATCTGAGCAGGGTTAAAATAATTAAATTATATCTTTGGGCCTGATTTACGGAAGAATTCAAATCATACTTTATATCCGGAAAATGAACATTCGACTTACTCTTTTATTCTTTTTCATCGGGAACCTGATGCTGTTTGCACAGCAGCCGGCAACGGTGGATACCTTCGACATTACCCGGTCGGCGATGCAGTTCCCGCACCATTATAAACAGTGGGGATTCCAGGTTTCTGCCGGGCTCTCCATGGTGAAACCTCCCAAGGATCTGCTCGAAAATGCATACCAGGCGCCATTGGTCAATATTCATGCGACCTTCGGACTTCCCTGGAATTTTTCGCTCGAAGGCGATCTTACAACACTCATTGTGTCAAACCAGTTCGCTCTTGGGCCCCGGTACAGCTTTCTCTACAAGAACTTTGGCGCCAAAGTCGGGTGGGATGTGGCCTTTATGTATGGTCAGATAAAGCAGGGAGGCTTTAACAACAGCGCTCAATACTGGATGCACTACCCGAACCTGTCAGTTGGCTATAAGCTGAAGAAAATGGCCTTCACATTGAAGGGTGAAATGGTTATTGTTACCAAAGCGACTACCAAATCGGGTGAGAACGAGGTCACGCATTCGAAGAATTTTATCAACGGGGGTACACTGGCCTTTTACCTGGAACAGCGTATTCACAAGAACAAGGTCCTTGTGTTCGGGGTCAAGGATAATTATGTGAAGGCCTATTGGCCTGTATGGATGATATTTACCACATTCAACCGGTATTATCATATTCCTGAAATTTATATAAGCTGGATACTATGAAACTAAAATACTTTGGCCTGATCGGTCTGATGCTGTTCCTTTACAGCTGCAATAAGGATTCTTCAGTTCCCATACCCTCGCCGGGAACCAGTGGTGTTATGAATGAAACCCATCCGTTGCGGCAGCAATCAAAGCTTTTAATGGAAGGGGTTTACAAGGTAACTTCCGGATCGGAACAGTTTGGTGATTATATGATTGTCAAATGGAACCGTTCAGGTGTTTTGTTTGCCAATAACAACGGAAAACACTTTATCATGGATGTCGGCAGTCTCGATTCCGTGATCTTCATTCAGGGCTACTGGAGGGACGGGTACAGCGATGCTACAGGCTTGTGTAATATGTACATCGCGGGAACAGAAGGAGGAAGCGATATCCTTAAGGGGCAAGGCGTTCAGCAGATAATTGTCCGCGGTGCCTTTGGAGAGGAGGATGGTCTGCCCGACCAGACACTTACCATGGAATACATGCGGCCATTTTCGGATAAGGTGAAGAACGGCAATTTCTACATCCTTGGCCACCGGTGTGGTGGTCGCAATTCCGATCGCCTGCCTGTTTCGGAAAACAGCATTGCCATGGTCGAATACACTGAAAGGCTTGGCACAACAGGGGTGGAACTTGACCCCAGGATAACCAGCGACGGCGTTGTATTCGTCTATCATGATGCAGACATCAATACCCGCCTTACTCAAAAAGGTCCCCTTTCGGGGGATGTCAGTGCCTATACATGGTATCAGCTTTCGACATTTGTGCGGCTGATCCACGGGGAGAAGATCCCGTCGGTGGAGGAGCTGCTGAACTATGTGATCGACAGTACCGAACTCCGTTTTGTCTATCTCGACATGAAAAGCGCCGAGGCGGTTCCTGCCATCATTCCGATACAGCTTAGTGCAATTCAGCGGGCCAGGGAAAAAGGCAGGGATGTTACGATTGTGATGGGGATTCCCAATACCGATGTTCTGAATGCGCTCCTTGCGTATCCCGGCTACCAGGACATTCCAACCCTGTGCGAACTTACCGTGGAGGATGTCAGGCAGGTAAATTCGCAAGTCTGGGCCCCGCGCTGGACCCTTGGAACGCAGAACGATCTTGTTCAGCAGATGCATGATGAAGGCAGGATGGCGGTTTGCTGGACCCTCGATACCCCGAACTGGATTCAGGATTTTCAGCAGAACGGCAATTTTGACGGGATTCTGACCAATTATCCATATGTAGTCGCATATTATCATTATATACAGGAGTAGCGGTATGGGAAAGATAAAAACAAGTTTCACCCTGGTATTGATTTGCTTTACCCTGGTTGCTTTTTCGCAGCAGAAAGATAGTGTGAAGGTACGCCTTAACCACTATACCCTCACCGTTGGTGCAGGCTGGACTCATTATATCGATAACCTGGAATACGGGAACAAGAATATCCGGAAAGATTTTGCAGGGGTGTCGTTTAAATTCTACTGGGAGCCCGAGCACCGGCTGAGCCTGGGCCTTGAAACCGGCTACTACAAGTTGTTCAGGACTACAAATGAGTTCACTCCGGATACCACCTTTTATGTTGATCGAACGGTGGTTCCCATGTTGCTCCTTGTAAGGATGCGCATCGTTGACAATGTATACCTGGGGGCGGGTATGGGGCTTGCGTTCATAACAAACAAGGTATCGGGAGTGAATAATAGCATTGTTACGAAAACCACCTCCATGTCCAATTTCGAACTCTCCGGCGCTTATATCTATCCGCTCAGTAATCTCTTACGCATAGGAGGAGAATTCAAGTTGTTCCATTTCGGGAACATGAGCGACTGGATGTACTCAATTCAGGCAACCTGTGCAGTTAGGTTATAGGCAGGTGCCATTTCCCGGCAGACTGTTTTTTTTTCAGAATACCTGGTTTTAGGTATTGTGAGAATTAGGATAAAATGTATTTTTGCAAGACTGTTGAAATGCAAAATTTCATTAACTTCGTCAATTAAATGATTATTTATTAATATTTCCTGACCATGCGTAAAACCTTATTCTTTCTGAGTCTGCTGGCGACGCTGCCCTTTTTCGTTTTTGCCCAGACTGTCGAAATAGCTCCGTTCGGAGGTTATGTTTTTGGCGGCACCCTGCACGGTGACTATGGCGATGTTTATATAAATGACAATGCCCAGTATGGTGGCATGATAAGTATAGGGGTAAGCCGGGTGGTTGATCTTGACCTGATCTACAACCGGTCGGATACCAAGGCAGATGTAACCTACTTCAACTATGGCGGTTATGTGAAACCATCCCTTGAAATACCTCTCAGCATCAATTATATACAAATCGGATTCACGAAAAATTTCAGAGTTAACCCCACTGTGTCGCCGTTTCTCGGCTTCAACCTTGGGGCCTGTGGGTTTGTGCCAAAAGAGGATTATTCCGATGCCTGGTTCTTCTCGCTGGGATTCAATGCAGGGGCGAAAATATATTTCGGGAAAAGGGTCGGACTGCGTTTACAGGCGCAGGGATATATGCCTGTGCAGAGCGCTGGTTTTGCGATGTTTGTCGGAACCGGTGGTTCCAGTGCAGGCGTTTCCGTTTATTCCACATTATTTCAGTTCGGCTTTACCGGCGGTCTGATTTTCAGGCTTGGAAAGGTTCAATAAAACGCTGTTCAATCTGACAGATAAAACTAACCAATCAAACATTTTAATAACAAAAACAAAGCGTATGAAAACAAAATTTGGTTTATTATTCATGGGACTGGGCCTTGTGTTCACCCTCTCCTGTTCAAAGTACCCACCCGACTCCGACAGGTTACTGGAGGATCTGGCCGTGATGACACAATATGATACCAAGGTTGATTTTAACAGTTTCAAGACCTACTCGATCGCAACAAGTATCATGAAAATAACGGATAAAGACACCACCGTTATGACGGGTTCAACTGCAGATGCAGTTCTTGCCCAGATCGACTTGAACATGAAGGCCAGGGGTTTTGTCAAATCAGCGGCCGCTGTGTTGCCCGACCTCGCCATCCAGGTTCTTTACTTCCAGAATACCCAGGTATACACATATTATTATGATTACTGGGGCTATGGCTGGTACTATCCTTATTATCCCTATTATCCTGTCTATTATGCTTCCTATACAACAGGATTGTGCAATATTGAATTGCTCGACATTAAAAACGTTGATCCTGACCAGCGTACTCCCATCCGCTGGAATGCTTTTATCCGCGGCCTTCTCACAGGCACCCATACCAATGCTGAAATTACCGCAAGGGTCGACCAGGCATTTATTCAGACTCCGCAGTTAAAAACTACCGCAAAGTAATCATCCCGAAAAATTTATCACATAAATAGGCTACAATATGAAAAAGATACTGTTAATTTTCACGGTTTTTATTTTAATGAGTGGTTTGGTGCAAAGCCAGGATAAACCTGCTTCATTAGGATTTAAGCCCAGTTCATACTACACGTTCTCATGGAATACAACATTTACCATGGGAGATTTCAATAAATGGGTAAGCGGAACAAGTCCTGCCGGGTTCGACCTTGGTGGCCGTTATTTCGTTAAGAATGGCCTGGCGGTGGGCTGGAACCTTAGCTGGCAACGTGTAAGTCAGATTTACAACGACCAAACCTACACGATCCCTGACAAGGGCATCGCCATCAATGCCGAAAACTACCGGTTTACCTGGATGGTTCCTTTCCAGGTTGCTATTGCTTACCATTTTATTGCTGAAAAAATGATATCCCCTTATATCGGACTGGGTATTGGCGGTGATTATATGGAGCATCACCTGATGATCCAGGAGTATGATATCTATAAAACCCGCTGGGATTTTTCACTGACTCCCGAAGTCGGCGCCCTTGTGAAATTCGGCAATTTCAGCCAATGGGGAGCGCTTGTTGCATTTAACTACAAATGGACAACCAACAAGATCGAACTCTACCAGGAGAGCTCAAATAATTTGTCAATGCTTAACCTGAAAGTCGGGATTGCCATGATCATCAGATAGTTTGTCCTAAACTCCCTGCTCCTTGCTGAGAGGGTCCGGGGGTGAGGTCATTTCCTGCCGGAACCAACACTGCGCAACATGCAATTGGTTCCGGCAGTTTTTTACAGGGAACACTATGAAACGAACAACTCATAACTCACGACTCATAACTCTTAACTCACCTCTTTTTCTTCTTTTACTTTTATTCCTTCTTCCCTCCACCCTCTCTGCCCAGGACAGCACAAAAACATTCAAGCAGGATGACGTTTTCTCCATCTTTATGAAGAAAGAGAAACGCGCCAGGCGCGACAGCCTGCCCACGCCCCCTGTCATTATTAACAAGCCTTACTTTGCCACCACCCCGTTTGTCGGATATAACCCTGCCTATGGGTTCCTTATCGGTATCGGAACCACCATGGCGATACACCTGGGAGAACCTGAAAACACACCTGTATCATCGGTGTGTGCGGCCATTAATCTCACCACGGCAAAGCAGACCATCATAACAGTCAGAAGCAATATCATTACTGCAGGTTCCCGGTATATTCTGCGTGGTGACTGGCGCTACTTGGTTTTTTCGCAGCCTACATACGGGTTGGGTACGGGGATCAAAATGCATACGAACAGGGGGATCGTTTTTAACGACGGAGGGTCGACTGCATCACTTCCCCCCGACGCCCAGCCACTCAACTATAATTACATAAGGTTTTATGAGACTTTTTATCTCAGGTTCGCAAAGAACTGGTACTTCGGAATAGGGTATTGCCTGGATGATTTTTCAGGTATTGTAGATCATAACCACCAGGACAGCGTTCCTCCTCAGGAAACAAGCCATTATAAATATAGTTCTGAACACGGGTTTAACCCCGAAAAATATACGATGTCGGGTCTGAGCCTCGAGGTGTTGC
>CAYHCQ010000042.1:11793-24146 GCA_964355115.1 uncultured Prolixibacteraceae bacterium
CACGGGTTTAACCCCGAAAAATATACGATGTCGGGTCTGAGCCTCGAGGTGTTGCTCGACAGCCGCGATAATACCATCCGCCCGACGAAAGGGTATATGGCGAATATGGCATTCAGGCCGAATTTTACCTTCCTCGGCAGTTCAAAGAGCAGCCTGATGCTGAATACCGAATTCCGGACCTATATCAGTTTCTCAAAGCGCCGTCCCGATCACCTGATCGGTTTCTGGTATCTGGGGCAGTTCAATCAGAAGGGGAATGTTCCCTATCTTGGATTGCCTGCCCTCTGCTGGGATATGTACAACCGTGCGGGACGGGGATATATCCAGGGGAGCATCCGTGGTGTGAATTTTGTTTACGGTGAGACGGAATGGCGCTTCCCCATCAGTCCCTATTCGGGGATATTGAGCGGGGTTGCATTTGTAAATGTAACCTCAGCCAGTTCCGATGACGGTGAACGTAAGCTCTTTGAGTACTTTGACCCTGCTGCAGGGGTTGGACTAAGGATCATGTTCAGCCGGCATACGCTGTCGAACCTCTGCATCGATTTTGGCTTCGGCGCCGATGGTACTAAGGGAATATTTTTCAATCTTAATGAGACCTTCTGATTGGTTTCCTGCCGCAATGAAAAAAGCATTAATTTTATCACAATAAGAATCGTTAATATTTTCACATAAAACAATCAGAAAAATGAACAGACTTTTATTTGCAATTACGATTCTGGCAGGCACTTTCCTGCTTCAATCCTGTCAGGCACCCTCAACGCTCACTTCCTGGAAAAACCCCGACATCAAAGGGCAGGTTTCAAAAGTTGTGGTCATGCCGCTATTTGAAAAACTTGAATATCTGAAGCCATTTGAGCAAACCATGGTAACATCGTTTAACAATAAGGGGCTTAAGGCAGCCGGATCCCTTGAGTTTCTTAACCCAACCACCAAATACCCGATCGATGTGATCAAGCACAGGTGTGATAGCCTGGGTGCAGATGCCATCCTGATTTTCATTTACCAGGGTGCCGATAAATCCGAAAGCTATGTGCCGCCAACAACCTATTACTCAGGAGGATATGGCGGATATGGTGGTTATTGGGGCGGCGGTTACTGGGGCGGATATGGCACGACAGTCACCACAACGGGGGGTTACTGGACAACAGATGTTGTGCTGAACCTTACGGCAAAATTGTATGTGAAAGGGTCAAAGGATCCGGTATGGACAGGAGAGATAAAGATTCCCAATCCTGAATATATTGATCAGGTAGCCAGCAACATTGCCCAGAATATTTATGTTGACTGGAAGAAGGAAAACCTGATCAAATTCGACCAGCCGGCGAAAAAGTAATCCGGCCAGAAAATCAGATCAACCCCTGCTCTTTCAGATCATAGATCAGGTCGGAAATGAGCGTTTTGTCAGACTTTTGCAGAATATTCCTGCGATGGGTGCTGACCGTATGAGCACTCAGAAAAAGTTTGTCGGCAATTTGCTTGCTGCTCAGACCTGATGCGATATGCCTGAGGATTTCCAGTTCGCGGCTGGAGTACAGGGGCCCGATCTTAAGAAGCGCCTCGTCAGGATATTTAAAAAGGGATAGCTCCTTTCCTTTATAATAGTGGTATTCCTGCTTTCTCGTTTTGAACCAGTCAACATTGCTGATGACCTGCAGCAGATAAACTGCCGGACGGGGAATGGGAGAATAGAAAAAATAGGCCTGGCAAAGACAATTGTAATAGAAGCCGGCCGGATTGCGTACCCTGAGGGTGAATGAAACCAGGGCGCTGCCCTTGTTTGTTTCAAGCACCTCCTTTTCCACAATAAATGTTTGTGCCCTTAACAAGCCAAACCTGCTCAGATCATCGGGATGTGTGACCTCTACAAAATGTCCGGGATTGAGTTCGCCTGGCTCAACTCCTATCATTTGCCGGATTCGTTCACTGGCATACAGGAACTTAATCTGACCCAGGTCAGAAACAGTTAAGAACTGATCATTCTCCTCCATCAGTTTTCCGAGTTTCAGCATAATGGGATCCTTGGAACGAATTCCCTGGAATCCTGATGGCAGGTACGATTCAATAAAATCAAAAAAAATGTTGTAATTGTATGGCTTATTGCCCATCTGCAGGATACTTTAAAGCGTATGCAAAGATATTCAAAATACCTCATCATAGGTATTGCAAAAGGGCATGGGTTTCATAATTTTGAAGATGTGAGCCTGAACGTAATTCTCGGAGTATCCTGGTAAATAAAACAGCATTATGGCCGTACTGACAGCAAAATTATTTCGAGACTACTTTGGCGGAAGCTGGTCGGGCAAGGTCAGTAAAAACGGCGAATTCCAACGGGAAGTGATATTCAACTGGCCTGCACCATTTGAGATGTTCTCAGCGCTGGGAATTGAGCAAGGGCTGGTGGCACCAGCATATGGAGGTGTTCTTGACGATACGCGACAGGTCATTGTGGCGGGATGGCGCAGCGATATCCGCAGATGGTGCTATACATGGCACAACGAATTTGGTGGATACGGAGAATTGCAATGGACTTCGATGGATACAGTAAATGATGTAACTGTTCTTTATGGATTTGCGCATGAGTGCAAGCAGGAGGGAGATGATCCAACCGATCATATTGTTCATTGCGAAATGTATGATCAGAGCAATTTCAAGTATACCATCCAGAGCTTCAGAAAAGGTCTTGTCGAAATTGTTGCCAAACGGATCAGGACCGGTGAGGAGTTGAATGCAATTCTAGAAAAACAGGCCGTTACAGCTGTAGGTTTCGCGGATATAAGTAATATTTAATCGTATGTAACTATCAGACAAACATGAAAATACGCTTTGAAATTTAATAAATCCAAATTATAAAATATACAAAATGACAACAGAAAACAACATCAGAACAGCAAAGGTCACAGCCGATAAAGCCCGGATCAACAGGCTGAAAGAACAGCACATGAGCACCCCTCAGGCCATTGATAACGAGCGTATCAGGATTATGGCCGAAGTTTACGAAGATACCGCCGGTTACCAGCAGATTCTCCGAAGGGCTAAATTCTTTGAGCAGGTGATTGAGAAGAAGAAGTTGTACATCGACGAGAATATAATTGTCGGAAGTATGGCTAGTACCGTTAATGGCATTTACACCTATCCGGAATGGAATGTGCAATGGATGAAAGAGGAGAACACGGTTGAAAATTCCAAGAACGAAGAGGACCGCAAGGCCAATAAATGGGCGCTTGAATATTGGGACAAGTGGGCTTTGAGGCCCCGGGCCGACGAAATCTTTATTAAAAAATATGGGTATGACCCTGACCCTGTTTATCAGTCGGGGTTGGTTGCTGAATTTATGTCGTGGCCTGGTGGCGGCGGTAATCTCAATTACCCCAGGGTTTACAACGAAGGTCTTGCCAGCATGATTGCGGAGGTGAAAGAAAGACAGATGGCCCTCGACATGCGTTTGCCGAATGCTTCAAAATTCTATTTCTATGAAGCAAGCCTCATTACCATGCAGGCTGTGATGCGTTTGGCTCACCGTTATGCTGAACTGGCAAGGGAAATGGCAGCAAAAGAGAAGAACGAAACCCGGAAAGCAGAGCTCATCTCCATCGCCGAGACCTGCGAATGGGTTCCCGAGCACCCGGCACGCAACCTGCGCGAAGCCATTCAGTGCCACTTCCTGTGCCACATCTGTGCAGAGATCGAACAGGTGGGTTGCGGATATTCCGAAGCTTATCTGGGCCAGAACTTAGAGCCTTTCTATAAAAAGGATCTGGAAGCCGGTTTAATAGGCCCCGAAGAGGCAACCTATTTATTGGAATCCCTATTTATCAAGCTGAACGAAATTGGATATTATTACGGAGCAAAAGTTGCGCTGCAAAACTCTGCTGACCTGGGACAAAGCATTTCCCTCGGAGGATATACCATAGATGGTGAAGATGCCACCGCTGCAATGGACTTCTTTGTCCTCGATGCCGCAAACTATCTTCATTTGCCACAACCACCGCTCACCTGTGTTTACACAGAAAAAATGAGCGGCAGATTCCTTGAAAAGGTCCTCGATGTAATAGGTACCGGTATCGGAATGCCCCAGTTTGTAAATGGCAACGTAATGATGTTGAGGGCGTTGAACCTATTTGCCGATTCCGAAAAAGGGCTTACCCTCGAAAAAGCCAGGCGCACCTGTATAGGGGCTTGCGTGGGAAGTTATATTCCATACGAAACCGGGCACCCGGTTGAAGGACAACCCAACCTGGGAAAAGTACTTGAACTGACCCTGAATGATGGTTTAGATCCACGCCTGAAAAAACAGATTGGTCCGAAGACCGGAAATCCTGAGATTTTTAAAGATTTCGAAGAATTTTATTCAGCCTTCGAGAAACAACTCCAATACTGTGAAGATACGTTACGGCGTGAAGCATGGATCGCCAGTATACTGTGTGCAGAATACCTGCCTGTTACCTGGCGTTCACTTCTTACCGGTGGCTGTATTGAAAAAGGCACCGAAGTATGGAACGGAGGGGCCAATTACTATACCGTTGCCCAGATTGTTGTGGGCGGTATTGATGCTTCAAACGGTTTAATGGCTGTTAAAAAACTGGTTTACGACGATAAAAAAATAACCATGGCCGAATTGTTAAAGGCACTGGCAGCCAACTTTGAAGGAGAATATGAAAAAATAGGTAAAATGTGTTACGAGGCTCCAAAGCATGGTAACGACATTCCCGAAATGAACCGTTTCACCCGCAGGGTATATAATTCCATTTACCAGGCATTCCAGAATGTTGAAGGAGGAGGTAATTACATCAGCAAGGACATCAAATCGGCGCCTGATGCTTATACAAAGAGCATCCACAACCTGATGGGTATGGTCACCGGGGCGCTGCCTACAGGTAAAAAAGCCGGTGTTGCCCTCACCGATGGCAGTTTGTCGGCCATGCCGGGCACCGATATCAACGGTCCTACTGCATTGGTAATGTCTGCGGCAAAAAGTCAGGATTCTATCAAGTTCACCGCAACCCATATGAATATGAAACTTCCTCCCGAGCAACTGAAAACACGCAAGGGCAGAGAAAATGTTATGAATCTGATTAAAACCTATTTCGACAATGAAGGGTATCATATTCAGTTCAATGTGCTCGATACCAACATCCTGCGGGATGCGCAGAAACATCCGGAAAAATACCGTGACCTGGTTGTTCGGGTAGCCGGGTTCAGCGCTTTCTTCACCAAACTGCATGTAGGCGTGCAGAACGAGGTCATCGAACGAACCCTGCAGAGTTTCGAACATCGTTAATATTTGGTTGGTTACATGTAAGGCATGGCAATGTGTCATGCCTTATTTTTGATCCGAATAAATAAAGGTTTTTCGAAATCACTAAAAGTGGAATAATCATGAGTACAGATACAGGACAAAAACGCATTGCCATTATGGTGGGCGCCGGATATATTCCCGGAATAAATGCAGTTGTTGCTGGTGCCTCTATTGCTGCCAGCAAATTAGGATGGGAACTGTTGGGCATCCTCGATGGATTTGAAGGGTTGCTTCATCCCGAAAAATACCCCGATGGCGGATTGTTCCCGATCGATCCCCGGAAATTGAATCTCGATCCAAATACAAGCAGTGTTCTGGGCCAGGCGGCACGGATCGATCCATTCAATGTCCGCACCATCAACGAGTACGAAATGGTGGAAGAGGTGGACATGTCAGATGAACTGCTTAAAAAGTTAAAAGCAGAAAATATCGATGCCGTTATTTCAATAGTAGGCGGACGGGGGTTAAGTATTCTTTACCAACTGCATCAGAAAGGACTCAATACCATATGTGTTCCCCGTTCCATCGAAAACGAAATTGCTGCAACTTCGGTATCATTCGGGTTTAACACGGCCCTTACCTTTACCATTGATATGCTCGACCGTGCCCGCCTTGCGGCAAAGGCTGCCCATAAAATTGCAGTGGTCGAGGTACAGGGAGAGGAAGCCGGATGGATAGCCCTGCAAGCCGGAATTGCAGTTGCTGCAGATGCGGTATTAATCCCTGAGATTCCTGTCGATCTTATGCAGGTAGCAACACACCTGAAAGCCAGGATGTCAGGCAAAAAATCCTGGGGTTTGGTTGTGGTTGCACAGGGTGCAAAGATAATGAACCAGCCTAAAAACGAAGAAAAAGTTTCATCACTTAAGGCCTCTTTATCGCCACTGGCAACAAGCGTTTCCAACAGTGAATTCGTGATTCACAAGTCTGGCCAGGCAGCACAGGCCGTAGCTGAAGGCTTGCAGCTTAGGATAGCGGAAGAAACTTTTCCCATGGTAATTGGTCCCTGGGTCAGGGGTGGTGCTCCATCGGCCGTCGATCGTCAGTTGGGTGTGGCCTATGGTGCAGGAGCCATCCAGGCACTCGCAGCCGGACATAAGGGGGTAATGGTGTCGTTTGTTCCACCGGATGTTAAGTTCGTTCCTCTTGCTGAAGCCATCAACAAGGTAAGAAGGATACCTGCTGAAAGCATGTTTTTTCAGGTAGCAGATTCATTAGGTATTTACGTTGGAATTAAGGAAGCATAGTCATGACAGAGCAAACAAAAAATATACTGGAGATTACCGGGACAGTCCTTAATATTCAGCGCTATTGCAGCCACGATGGCCCCGGCACCCGTACAAACGTTTTTGTTAAAGGTTGCTCCCTGCGGTGCAAATGGTGTGGAAATCCTGAAAGCATACGAATGAAACCTGAAGTTTCATACGATCCCCGAAAATGTGACGGAAAGAAATGCAGCATATGTCTGAAAGCGCCCTTTCCCGAGGGCGGGTTTTATTTTGCAGAGGACGATGATTCAAAGGTAAAAGTCAACTGGCAACTGGCTGCCGGCATCAACCAGGAAATTGCTTCACTTTGCCCTACCGGTGCGCTCGAAATGTTCGGCAAAACCATGACGGTTGGCGAAGTACTTGATGAGGTGGAGAAGGACACCTCCATATACCGCAATACCGGCGGAGGTATGACCATCAGTGGAGGTGAAGTGATGTTGCAACCCGACTTTGCCGCGGCTTTGCTGCAAGAAGCTCACAACAGGGGTATTAATACCGCCATTGAAACTGCCAGTAATGCACCCTGGTCTTTTCTGGAGAAAGTACTTCCTCACGTAGATACCATGTTGCACGATATCAAACTTATGAATTCCGAACGTCACAAAAAGTGGACAGGTGTTGGCAATGAACGGATTCTTGCCAACTTTAAAAAAGCCTATGAAACTTTTCCTGACATCGATTTTATCGCCCGCACGCCGCTTATTCCCGGGGTTAATGCCGATGACGAACATATCCTGGGCGTACTGGAATTCATTAAGCCATACAAAAACGTAATTGATTATGAGTTGCTGCCCTATCACCGGTTCGGGCTTGGTAAATATGAATCGCTTGGTGTAGTTTATGAGCTGGATGATTATAAAACGCCTTCGGATGAAGTGGTTAAACGCTTTCAGACAATTATTGATGAAGCTTTTGGCAGAGATGTCTCAAAATTACAATGATAAAAATTCTAAAAGTAGATAATTGTCAGTTATTCAAACCAATAACAATCATTCATACATAGAACAATGGCAAACGCAACAAAAAGAACCGCTCCAAACATGGACGAAATCATCGCCAATGCAAAAAAGCAGGTACTGACCTTTAATTGAACAAAATGAAATTGATATTTTCTTGAAAATACGAATCAATCATTTAATAAACAAAACTATGGAAAACGAAAAAGTTAAAGTTACAACTTTTGAAAACACAAAATTGAACGTGGTTAAGTTGAACTGGCAAGAGGTGTATTACACTAATTGTCCACTTGTGTCCGCCAGTAACGTGGATGAAGGCCTTGGACTGACCAAGAAAGAGTTTAAAAAGATCGGGGTCAAGTTTGCCTATATGCGTTCAACCCCCGAGACCGATTGGTATCCCCACTACATTCACAATCAGGAAAATCTTATCCGATTCGGTGGTTTGTTTCCACCAATCGAAGTCCACGCAGATATCCGTCGGACCAAACTTCTGGGTGTAACACAGATGCCGGCCGAAGGCGGCGTTATGATGGTGCGTGCCAAGGACAATATCTACCGGATGGCTGATTTAAAAGGCAAAAAGATCGGCATTTCAAAGAGTATGAACCAGATCAAAAACGATTGGTGGCGCATTCAGGAGCACCAGGGCATCGAACTCATGCTCAGGATGAACGGCATGACGATGGCCGACATCGAACTCGTTGAGTTTCCCTACGCAGATGACTGGTATAATCTACCGGAAATGATGAAAGCAACCATGGAACAATCGATTGATCTGTGGCTGGCGCGTGACCACAAGCGCGACCTGGCTTTCCGTCCGCTGGAAACCGCCCTGGAAAAAGGAATCATCGATGCGATGTACAGCCAATCTAAGCCGCTACAGCAGGTCATTGAGGCGACTGGTAAGTATGCAGCAATCGAGGATCTCTCCCGCTATCCCGACTGGCGCCTTCAGGTGGCTAACATTCCTGCAGCTATCACGTGTACCGATGTCATGGCCAGGGAACATCCTGAACTCGCTGTTACATTTATGAAAGGCATGATCCGGGCCGGTCGCTGGGCCAATCAGAACAAGTATGCTGCAGCGGAAATTCTCGACCAGCAGACCTTCTACCGTGACGTCGAGGCTACTTACCAAGGCATCAGAGATGTTGACCTGGTGCCCAACCTTTCACCTTTGAATCTCGCCGCTGTCAAGATCGGTAAGGATTTTATGTTTAGCCATGGTTATATCAAGAATGATTTCGATGTAAACGAATGGGCTGCACCTGAATTCCTGGAACAAGCTGCCCGCGAATTGCTTGAGGAAGAATGGAAAAAACGGACCACTTCAAAACTTCCCGGCACGGCAGCGCCGCTTTCAGGAGAAAGGCTTGGCTAGTAAAAAATCTGAGTGTCCCTTAATGAAAAATCATGAAAAAAATTATATTCCCAATTATCATACTCCTGAGCTTAACTGTTCAATCCCATTGCCAGGATATGAAATTTGACCCAAGAGGCGATCCTGAAAAGTGGAATTTCAACATCACCCCGTTTCTAATATTGCCCTGGGTAAGTGGAAATGTTCAGTCGGAAATGCTTTCTGATGAGTTTGGAATTGGTCCGGCTGATTTCATTAACTCACTGAATGGCACCTTTATGATCGATGCCGAACTGTCGAAGGGGAAGTTTTTCGCAGCCCCATCGTACATCTATATTTATAATGAGGTGGCAACGGTCCTCTGGACGAGCGGGAACGGCAATCAGACCATAACAGCTGAGCCTGCCCTGCAAAAACATATACTGGAGATGATTGCGGGAATTAGATTAAGGCTGGGTCAAAAGGTAATCCTCGATCCGTATCTTGGTTGCCGCTATACTCATTACCGTCTCTTTGGCAATGTTCAAGGTATCACCAACACCAGCGAATTTGATGAAAAGGTTGATTTCTGGGACCCCGTGGTAGGGTTCAAGTCACATCTCTATCTGCACCCGCGCATTCCGATTGAGTTGAAAGCCGACATCGGTGGATTCGGAGTAGGCTCCAAACTGACATGGTCGGTATGGCTCAATTCCGGATATGCCGTTTCTCCGACTGTTGATCTGCTAGCCGGGTTTGCTGCCCTTTCCAATAAATATGAACAGGAAACCGCATCGGGAAGGAGCTATGGAATGACTTCACTGACCTATGGAATTACAATAGGAGCGAGGTTCTACCTACCAGCAAGGGCTAAAGATCAGGAGGTGTTTGGGAAGTTTAAAAAGTAACTGGGTCACAAAGTCACAGAGTCACAAAGTCACAAAGTAATTAATCATTATGAGGAAATTTGTTTTATTGTTTATTGTGTGTTCCTTAAGTTTTGTTCAGGCTTTCAGCCAGGTTTATACCAATAAAATCGTGGGTGAAAAGAATGAGGCGCTGAAAGACAGTATTGAAAAGAAGGGATACCCTTATGCGTTGCCGATTTGGGGTAAAAAAGCTGCTGCAAAGGGATATCAGCTGCCATACTCTGCGGGGATTAGTGTGAATTATTTCTGGCAGGAGTCCTCCCTCATTATCGACAACCTCATGGTAGGCTTCAACAATGGAGAAATGCGCAATGTTGATGAGATCATCAGGTTTGATGATGCGAAAGCATCCGCCAATTCGATAAATATCAGGCCGGATATATGGGTCTTCCCCTTCTTAAATGTTTACGGTGTTTTTGCTAAAGCAAAGACATCAACCGCCATCAACGCGGGGGTGTGGCTTCCGGATTTTGACAGCGTTTGGTCGCAGGTTGGTTCCATCTCCACCACTGCCAATTTTGATGCCACTGCCCTTGGTTTTGGTATAACACCAACTTTTGGCGCCGGTGGGATATGGATCGCGCTGGACATGAATTTTGTCTGGACTGATGTGAGTGCGCTTGAGAAGCCGGTATTTACTTTCGTATTTGACCCCAGGGTAGGCAAGACCTTCCAGTTTAAAAACCCGAACATGAACATTGCCGCCTGGGTAGGCGCTTTCAGAGTTAATTTCACCTCGCAGACTGCAGGTTCCGTCAACCTTGCCGAACTCTTCCCAACCGGAGAAATGCAGGCAATGGTTGATCAGGGTTTTATAAAAGTTGGTGAGACATCGCAACAGGTCAATGAGTGGTGGGGTGGTCTGACCCCTATGGAACAGAAGAATCCGGTTAACATGGCAAAATATGATGCCGCCAACAAGGCGCTTGAAAAGGCCAGTGATGTGCTCACTGCAGCTGACGGGGCGTTGAAGGATGAAAATACAGCCTCAGTTCAGTACTCACTTGATAAATCTCTGAAAAACAAGTGGAATTTTGTCATCGGAACACAGTTTCAGATTAACCGGCATTTTATGCTCAGGGCAGAGTATGGCTTTCTGGGTAGCCGGCAGCAATTTATAGGCGGACTGCAATACCGTTTCGGGTTGTAGGAAAAACAATTTATCGTATTTTTAAGAAAAAAATTCGGCTATGAAGAATCTATCATCAAACAATTCAGTATTCGATATCACCATCAGGCTGCTCATCCTCTTACTTATTGTTGCCTGGTGTTTGTTGATCATGTACCCCTTTGTAAGCATCATTCTCTGGAGCCTGATACTCGCCCTGGCAATACATCCTCTCCATAGCAAATTATCAAGTACAATGGGGGGTAAACCAAAGCTGGCGTCAGTTATAATCATCATATCCATCCTGGTCATTATCTTTCTTCCGACCTGGTTGCTGATCGATTCACTGATTGACCAGGTAAAGGCGCTTAAGGTAAGTTATGATAACGGCACGCTTTCCATTCCGCCTCCGGCAGAGAAGGTGAAAGAGTTGCCAATCATCGGTCAGAAGCTGTATGAGACATGGCTGGGTGCATCTGAGAACCTGGAGCAGTTATTACTTAAGTATAAGGATCAGATCCTCGATGTCGGGAGCAAAGTAGGAAAAGGAATATTGAGCGCTGTCGGGGGCGTGATTCAGATCATGGTTTCGCTTTGCATTGCAGTCATTCTTCTTGCAATTGGCGGAACAGGCGAATCCATCCGGAAGTTCTTCAGAAAGCTGGCCGGCGAAAGGGGGGATGAATTTGCAGATATGACACTCAAGACAGTGGCCAGTGTTGTAAAAGGCATCCTTGGCGTAGCACTCATCCTGGCTCTGCTGAATGGGTTGATTTTCATGCTGGCCGGAGTCCCGTATGCCGGAATATGGACGCTGTTTGCATTTGTTCTGGCTGTACTTCAAATACCCTTGATCTTTATTACGCTTCCAATCATCATTTATCTGTTTGCAGAGAAGGAACTCATGTCTGCAGTATTATGGGCTGTGCTGATATTCGTCGCCGGATTGTCCGACAATGTACTTAAACCCATTTTACTCGGGAAAGGGGCTCCGGTTCCCATGCTTGTGATCTTCATCGGTGTAATCGGAGGATTTATTCTCTCCGGATTCATCGGACTGTTCACCGGGGCCATCGTGATGTCGATAGGGTATTCATTATTTGTAGGTTGGATTAATACGGAAAATTCATAATTTTTAATAATTAACCATTTCTGCGGTCAGCTGTTGACCAAAAATAATCAGGAGGAAATTGTATGAAAGTAATTATTGTAGGTGGGGTGGCCGGTGGCGCATCGTGTGCGGCGCGGTTGCGAAGACTGGACGAAAAAGCCGAAATCCTCATGGTAGAGCGCGGACCTTACGTGTCGTATGCGAACTGCGGACTTCCGTATCATGTGGGTGGAACGATTGAAAAGGAAGCGAGCCTTCTGGTGGCAACGGAACAAATGTTTCGCAACCAGTTTGCCATCGATTGCAGAACGAATTGTGAGGCGATAAGCATTTCACC
>CAYHCQ010000043.1:0-23879 GCA_964355115.1 uncultured Prolixibacteraceae bacterium
CAGCTGGATAGAGCAGCAGCCTTCTAAGCTGCGGGTCGTGGGTTCGAATCCCGCCCGGATCACAAAGCACCTTTTGAAAACCAGGCACATCGCCCGAAAACCAGCGTCATTGCTGGTTTTTTGTTTACAAGCGTTAAATCCTCCATCTATCCGAGCAAAAAATCATCTTTTATGGCCATCTGTTCCGGCTAACTGAAAAAGCTGAAATTTTTCATGTTTTGAGAATTCTGTTCTTTTCTAATTTGGAATGAGTCTAATTCTTGTTAATTTTGCCGCATATTTTAAACTAACCAAACATGAAACTCCGAATATTTGCCTTGATCATAGTAAGTTTTTCGCTTACATTCTGTTCTAAACACAAAATGACCCCGGATGAAGGATCGACCAAACCCATGTCCTCACTGGCAGTTCCGCCAGGGTTCAACTGGGAGATGACGCGAAATCTCACTTTCCTTGTCACCGGCAAGAGTAACACCATCGTAAAAATCACCTCTGCAGATGGGAATAATCTTTTTCATAAGACAATCATCCCTGCCGGGCTAACGGAAACAATAATTAACCTGAGCCTGCCTTCAGTTATCAATGAAGTCATGGTGAACAGCCAGAAAGTAACACTCGGACAAAACATCATAACTGTTCCGCTTTCGCTTAAGGAGAGTCTTGCTTCAAACAATAAAGGACTGCAATTCAATGGTACTACACAGCGTGCAAACATTCACGACAAACCTGAACATGATGGCGGCGTCGGTGAATTCACCTGTGAAGCCTGGGTAAAAACCAACGATAAAACCATACAGGGAACTCATAATCGCAGGATATTTGCAAAAGATGACGGAGTTAACGGATTTTCAGCCTGCATCGATCCCATCGGGGGCAAGGTGGAGGTACGCTGCAACGGAACAGTCGGAGCCAACCTGTCAACAACATCCATCGACGACAATGTTTATCATCATGTTGCAATTACCCGAAACGGTACCACCATCAGGACATACATCGATGGCGTTCTGGAAGCAACCAATACGGATGTAGCCTTTGGACTTTCTGTAACTACCCCTGCAGAGTTTTGTGTCGGGGTGATTAAAGATGGCGTCTTCACGGACGGTCACTGGAACGGTGATGTTGATGAAATAAGGTATTGGAACAAAGAGCGTTCAGGCGTCAATATACTCGCCGATCACAATAAGAAGATCACCGGGTCGAATGTTGACTTTGTAAATCTTAAAGGCAGTTGGGATTGTGATGAGCCCGTTCCGCTTGCCGGCAAGGCAAAAGACAGAACATCTTATGGCAACGATGCCGACCTTGAAGGTGGCTGCGTGCCAATCCCCATGCCCATACCTCCACTCGATGGCGATGGCGACGGCGTTACCGACGACAACGACGACTACCCTGCCGATCCCTTGCGTGCCTTCAATAATTATTTCCCGGCGGTAACTCCCGGAACACTCGCATTTGAAGACCTGTGGCCAGGTACCGGTGATTATGATTTTAACGATCTTGTGGTCGACTACCGGTTCCAGACAGTTACCAATGCACAGAATAAGGTAGTGGAGATATTCTGCCGCTTTAATGTCATTGCCAACGGAGCAAGCCTTCACAACGGCTTCGGCTTCGAGCTTCCCGATGCAACTGTTCTGCCAGGCGCTGCCGACATCGATGTAACGGGCTATAACATCAGCGGTGGTGTTGTTACGCTTGCGGCAAACCATACCGAATCGGGACAAGCGAAACCAACCTTCATCGTGTTCAGCAACACCCATGACCTGATGACAAATTACACGAATACCATGGGGGGCTCACCTTTCATTCCTGCCGTTCCGATAACACTGACCATCCCGGTGAGCAGCACCAACTACCTGGCTTCCGCCTTCTCAATCAGCACCTGGAACCCGTTTATGTTCGTAAACCAAAACAGAGGCTGGGAAATCCACAAACTCGACTTCCCACCCACCAGCCTCGTCAACTATTCACTCTATGGACAGGCCCAGGATGTTTCAAATATTGGTCTGGCAAAGTATTATCTCACAGCAAATAATCTCCCCTGGGTACTTGATTTCCCCACAACATTTTCATATCCGTTGGAACGTTGCAATATCCGTTGGGCATACCTCCATTTCGAAGCCTGGGCTGAATCGGGCGGAGTTTCATATCCCGACTGGTATTCCAATCTGGGAGTCGGCTACAGAAACAACAGTAAAATCTTCACCCCTTAATCCTGGTGCAGAAATAACCAGCTGTTTTCCGGAATTTATTGCGGCATGTCGTTAGGCATGCCGCATTTTTTTTGATAATCTCTGAAAAATCATTTATTTTGCCTGACAAAACAACGGAATATGAAAATTCTAAATGAATTCAAGGATTTTGCCATGAAAGGCAATGTGATCGACCTGGCTGTAGGTATTATCATCGGGGCAGCCTTTGGCAAGATCGTTTCATCTGTGGTGAGCGATGTTATCATGCCCCCGATCGGGTTCCTTGTCGGAGGCATCGATTTCAAAGATATTGCCATCAACATGAAGGATGCAGTTGTGGATCCGGCAACCGGCAACATAGTGAAGGCTGCCGTAACACTTAAAATTGGCAGCTTTATCCAGACCATTGTTGATTTCACAATCGTAGCCTTTGCCATATTCATGCTGATTCGCGGCATCAACCGTATGAGCAGAAAAAAAACAGACTCGCCGCCACCTCCGCCGGGCCCCACAAAAGAGGAGGAATTATTAACTGAAATCAGGGACCTTCTGAAAAAATAGATACCAGCTAAACGATTTCAATTATGACCATGCTGATCATTAATTTAACTGTATGAAAAAAATCGCAACTATTCTGGTTACCCTCCTGATATCTTCCGGTCTCACGGCTCAGGAGATACATAAAGTTTCGAAAGCCAAGGATGAACTGCTTACCGGCGCTCCTGCAGACACGTCGACGAAGCGCTGGATTATTCAGGGCACAGGGGCATTAGCCGTCTCCCAGGCTGCATTTTCAAACTGGGCTGCCGGTGGTGAGAACTCTGTTGGACTAACTGCCTTCATCAACCTGAAGGCAAATTACAGGAATGGAAAGCATGTGTGGGCCAACACGATCGATCTGGGGTATGGCTTTCAGTACCTGGGCATTGGTGCCGATGCCAGGTCGACCAAAACCAACGACAAGATCGAACTCACATCCGCTTATGGATATGAGATTCATAAAAACAAACATTGGTACGCTACCTTTCTGGCAAATTTCAGAACCCAGTTCGCTGCGGGTTATAATTACCCCGACGACAGCACAGAGATTTCAAAGTTCATGGCGCCGGGTTATCTTGTTGCCGGTATCGGGATCACCTACGCACCGGTTTCGTGGTTTGACATTTATGTATCTCCCTCGTCCGGCAGGTTCACCTTCGTTATGGATCAAAAACTGGCCGATTCCGGTTCCTTCGGTGTTGACCGGGGCAAGAATATCAGAGGCGAGTTCGGCCCTTACATCCGTGCCGACCTGAACAAGGACCTTGCAAAGAACATAAACCTGTCGAGCAGTCTGGAGCTTTTTACCGATTACCTGAAGAATTTCGGTAACATTGATGTCAACTGGAGCCTGCTGCTCACCCTGAAGGTGAACAAATGGCTTGCAACTTCTATATCGACGCAGCTCATCTACGACGACGATGTTATGATAAAAACCACCCCTACGTCAGAGGCAGGACCTCGGACACAGTTCAAGGAGCTGCTGGGAGTTGGAATTTCCTATAAATTCCACTAAATAAAAATTGATCCATCAGGACCGTTTTTTATCTACTTTTGAAAACAAATTTAGCGACCTATGGCAGCACATCATGCAGAACCGGCCGGGCACCTTACCCACGACGAACTGAAGTTTAACGAACATACGGTTCGTGCCGGACATTTTATCAAAATCGACCTCTTCCGTTCGGCCCGGGAAGAGTACAAAGCTGCGCTGGAATACAAGCCCGGCGACGAAACCTGCCTCAGCCAGATCGGGGTAATGAACAGCTATATAGCCCGCGACAGGAAAACCGTTCTCCTGGTAGCCCCTATCGTAATTGCGGTTATTATTGCGGTTGCGATACTGGTATAACTGTGTCGGTTATTGTGGAAACATCGTTCTCATCAACTCTGCAATAGCCTCTTTTTCATAGGGTTTTGCCAGGTAGTCGGAGAAACCGATCGTACGCAACCGCTCGCTGTCACCAATTGAAGCGTATCCCGTTATAGCCACAATAGGTACATTCCGGTAATCCGGCCTTTTCCGTATTTCCAGCATGGCCTGAATGCCATCCATTCCGGGCCCCAGGTTGATATCCATGAGGATGGCATTGAATTTCCGCTGATGGGTCATTTCTATTGCTGCTTTTCCATCGGGAGCGCTGTAAATATTACAATAGTCGCGGATGTAAACCATCAACAGCTGCAGATTCACAAGGTTATCCTCGACAACCAGAACATCGGGCAGCTGTTTTTCTTGTGTGGGGTGTCTCCAGGGCACTGCCTGCATCACGGATGCGGATTTTGAAGCCCCTGCCGCTTCAGCAGCAGGAAGCAAAACGGTAAATTCCGAGCCTTTACCAATAACACTCACAAGACCGATCTCCCCGTTCATCAGGTCGACAATCTTTTTGCTGATGGTGAGACCAAGCCCATTGCCCTCAAATTTCCTTCCATACCCCTCGCTTACCTGTCGAAATGCATCAAAAATCATGATATGATGCTCAGGAGAAATTCCTATCCCGGTATCCTTAACCTTGATCGAAACAAAGGGTTTGCCCTCCTTCTGAACTTGTTCGACGGCGATAGTCACACCGCCTTCGTGGGTATATTTAACGGCGTTATCAACAAGGTTCTTCACAAGATGCTGCAGGAGATGCTCGTTCCCGAGCACATACATGTCGGGCACAACTTCATGGAAAAAATTCAGATTCTTCTCTTTTCTCACAGATTCATAGGAGACTAGAACATTTCTGACAATTTTCCCAATGTTCACAGGTTTGAACCGCCTGCTCAATTTATCCGATTCGAGGTATGATAAGTCCATGATGGCATCCAGGGTATCCATAAGGCGGCGACCGGATATGAGGATATTGGAGGCTTTAAGACGTGAATCATTATCCTGAAGCTCATCCACCAGGATTTCCGCAAACCCCAGAATCCCGTTCATCGGGGTACGAAGTTCATGGTTCATGTTAGCGAGGAGCGCAGAAGTGAGCTTGCTCGACACCTCTGCATTTTGCTTGGCTACTATGAGCTCCTGCTGGATTTTCCGGCGGTGAATCGTAAGCGCTATCTGTTCCGAGACAAAGAGGAGAATGTTCTTTTCTTTTTCCCCATACCTCACCTTGGGGTTATAACTTTGAACAGCAAGCACTCCGATGGTCTCTTTTTCAAATTTCAGCGGAATGCCCAGCCAGTCGATGAAGGGCTCACCAATGAGTTCGATCATCCCCCTGTCACACATGTATTCTACATCCTCCGGCCTGGCCAGTAATGGCTTGCCTGTGCGGAGCACGAATTCAGTAAGCCCGTTTCCCAAAGGTGCCGGAGCACGCGGTGCCTCCTTTTCATCAATAAAATAGGGAAAAGATAGCGTCTTTCCATCAGGACTTAGCAGTGCGATGTAGAGATTCCCGGCATCCATAAGTTCGCTGATAACTATATGTATGGAGGAATAAAGTTCATCATTATCCTTTGTCGAATGGGCCAGTTCCGATATCCGATAAACCGCATTCCGGGATTTTTCCGAGTGAATAACTTCAGAAATATCCTTGTTTATGGTCATTATTCCAAGAATATTCCCCTCCTCATCGCGCAATTGCGAGGCAGATGAGAGCATGTAGGCTGTTGACCCGTCTTTTCGCTTATGGATCAACTCCCCTTTCCAGCTCCCGGTCTGGTCAAGCTCTTTAAAGATAACTTCGCGCGAAGCACCTGGAAAATCTATCCGCAGCGAACCGCCTCCGTATTTCCCGACCACCTCTTCTGCTGTCCAGCCATATATCCGCTCGGCCCCCTTATTCCAGCTTTTTATCATGAGGTCCTTATCGAAAGTAATGATGGCATCATTAACCTCTTCGAGTAAAGCGGTCATAAACCTGATTTTCTCCTCAGCCCGGGCACTCTCCCTCTGCATCTTCAACTTCATCCGGTTAGAATGCAACCACGGAGAGGTGATCTTCTTTGGATGGTTTTCCATGGATCGAATAAACTTCTTGAAATGATCCATGTAAAGATATGAAAAAACAAAACTGAATTTCGGATGTAATCAACTGGGAATTTATAAATTTGTATAGATTGTCGAAAAGAGACACTGCTTGATGGAAGAAAAAACAAACGCCCGGCTTGCACTTGTGAGCGAAGACCCCTGGATGGAACCTGCAGCAGGCGAAATTGCTGCCCGGTACAACCGGTATAAGAGTACGCTCGAAGAGATCAACTCCCAATGGGGGAGCCTCAGCAGCTTTGCCGATAGTTACCTGTACTACGGATTTCATTACGACCGCAAGCGCCGGGGCTGGATTTACCGGGAATGGGCTCCAAAAGCACAGGACCTTTACCTTTTCGGTGATTTCAACAACTGGCAGCGTTACTCCCACCGGCTTATTCCCAATGCTTACGGGCAATGGGAGATATTTCTGCCGGATGAAAAATATAAGGATCTTTTCACACATCTGGGGCGGGTCAAAGTCCTGGTACATTCCGAGTCGGGATGGCATGAAAAGATCCCGGCCTATATACAACGGGTGGTGCAGGATACAAATACGCTTGATTTTTCGGGTCAGATATGGGCTCCCCGAATAAAATTTGATTGGGAGGGAGATCGCTTTAGCAGGAACCGGCAGATGGAACTTCTCATCTATGAATGTCACGTTGGCATGGCCCAGGAGCATGAACGTGTGGGCAGTTTTACCGAATTCGCCGATTATATCATCCCCTATATTAAAAACTCGGGCTATAACGCAATCCAGCTTATGGCCGTGGCCGAGCATCCCTATTATGGTTCCTTTGGCTACCATGTTACCAATTTCTTTGCTGTCTCCTCACGGTTCGGGACTCCTGATGATCTGAAATATCTGGTCAAAAAGGCCCATGAGCAGGACATTGCCGTGATAATGGATATAGTACACTCACACGCGGCAAAAAACACCATGGAGGGTCTGAATCAGCTGGATGGATCGGACGACCTGTACTTTCATGCAGGTGAGCGGGGCAACCACCCGCACTGGGATTCAAAGTGTTTTAATTATGGAAAACGCGAGGTCCTTCAGTTTCTGCTCTCCAACCTTAAATTCTGGCTTAAGGAGTTTCATTTCGATGGTTTCCGGTTCGATGGGGTTACCTCAATGATGTACTTTGATCACGGATACCGGGAAGTGTGGGATCTGGATGGCTATTTTTTCCATGGCGTCGAGTGGGACGCCCTTATATACATGCAACTCGCAAATGCGCTTGTGCACAAAATAAAACCACACACAATCACTATTGCCGAAGATGTGAGTGGCATGCCCGGACTTTGCCGGCCTGTTAAAGATGGAGGCATCGGTTTCGATTACCGGCTGGGCATGGCTATTCCCGACTACTGGATCAAGGTACTGAAAGAGCGTAAAGACGAAGAGTGGAGCATGCGGGAGATGTGGGATATCATGACCAACCGGCTTGCAAAGGTGCGCACCATTGCCTATTGTGAGTCGCACGACCAGGCCCTGGTTGGTGATCAGACCATTGCCTTCAGGCTGATGCAGAGCGAGATCTATTTCAAGATGAACAAACGGGATAAAAGCGCCATAATCGATCGCGGTCTTGCACTGCATAAGATGATCCGGCTCATTACAATTGCGCTGGGAGGACAGGCTTACCTGAATTTCATCGGGAATGAATTTGGGCATCCCGACTGGATTGATTTTCCGCGCGAAGGCAATAACTGGAGTTTCCACTATGCCCGCCGGCAGTGGTCGCTGCTTGAAAACCCGGAGTTGAAATACCGCTACCTGGCAGAATTTGACAAGAAGATGGTGAACCTGGTAAAATCGTCACACCTCTTCGATGTTGTGTACGGCGACCTGATCAATATTGACGAGGAAAACAAGACGATCATCTTCAGCAGGCAGGGGTTAATCTTTGTTTTTAACTTTCATGTGAGCTATTCCATCCCTGATTATTCGTTCCCGGTTCCCGAACCTGGCGATTACAGGCTGATATTGAATTCAGACAACCCGGAATTCGGAGGACACAGCCGCCTCGATGAAAAGCTGATCCATACAACACTTTACAATGAGGAGAGCAAGACTCACTCACTTTCCATCTATAATACCAACCGCACAGCCCAGGTGTTCGCACGGATCGCTTAATTTGTTATCTTTGTGGCTGAAAAATAGAAACCATGAATGCTTTCTACCATAGCTACGGCACTGCCTGCAAAACACTGGCACTGATACTTCTGACCTTCTCCCTGTCAACACTTTCCGCCCACCCGGTGAATGTCCGGATGCAGACCGATACGGCTTTTTCTGTAGCCTTCGAATTGAATATGGCCAAAGCCATTTCACAGGGAATATTCCGTCCCGACAGCGACCTTGTTTATATGGTGATGGACCAGGGGATAGGAACCACGGTACTTGTACCTGCCCCCGGCCAGATATACACAATTACACTTCCTGCGCTGGATTCGGGTGTCAACTACAATTTTAATTACAGGATTAACGATTCTGTCTGGGAATCGGTTAACCACAATGTAACACCGGTCAACGGCAATACGACTGTAAGCTCCTGGTGGAACAACAACCCGATGAACATCACCATTTTCACCGTTAACATGACCTATGCAGCCGGTTCCGGACTTTTCAACCCTGCTTCCGATTCAGTTATGATCGCGGGGACCATGAGCAACTGGCAGCCTGTCACCCTCCAGAGGGTCGACACTTCGCTGCAGTTCCGGATTTCCTATCCGCTCAATCCGGGTGAATTCCAGCAATACAAATTCAGGATCAATGCAGACACTATAAAAGAGGAGTTGCAAGGCCAGCCCAACCGGATCATCCGGATCACCGATACTCTTACACAGGCAACCAATTACTTCAACAACATAAATCCGGCCTGGCTGCCCATGAGTTTTGTTGTCGACATGAGCTATTATGCCGGATCATACCGCTTTTCGGTTGCCGGCGATTTTGTTGACGTTGCAGGCAACTTCAATGGCAATGGGGCGAATGATGTGCTGTCGGATGTTGACGGAGATACCATTTATGCGCTCACCACATTTATCGATACAAGCTATATCAATTCAGGCCCCCTGACCTTTAAATTCAGGATCAACGGCAACTGGGCGACCTCCGAACTGCCGGGTAAACCAGATCGGGTATACGCATTTCACGATACTACCGGAGGAAACCCGAATATTTTCGGCGCATGGTACAACGATCTTAACCCTGCTATTCCTACCCCGCCATGGGTTGAAAACCTGGCGATCCAGGGCAAACTCATCAACCACAGAAACCTCTCCGGAATATATTCCTACGAGAATGTGAATGGCATCCCTGAAGGTATTTCAGAATACCAGTGGTACCTCAGCACCGATTCCCTCGGAATCAATGTAACCCCGATCGACTCAGCTACTCGGATCACCTACACCATCGACACCACCAACATCGGGAAATGGATCATTTTCGAGATCATACCTGTTGCCTCTTACGGCGATTCAGCAGTTGGTAAGGCAACACGCGTTATCTCCGACGGGAAAGTCGGCGGTGTCGGCATCGATGAGAATGAAGCTATCGTTGTTAGGGTTTACCCTAACCCTGTGTCAGATGTCATGCATATCGAGACCAGGGAGGAGATTCGGGCCATCGAAATCTGCGACCTGATGGGCCGTCCGGTTATTACAGCACACCCTTCACAGGTTAAGATTACGAGACTTAACACCGGGGAGTTACCTGCAGGTTTTTACCTGATCAGGGTATACGGTGCCCGTTCGGGAGTGGGAGTAGCCAAATTTCTTAAGCGGTAATGAATTACCGGAGCAGGAATGAGATATCATCTCCCGGCTCGTATTCCAGTGGTTCCTTGCCAAACCGGAAGATCCGAAGCGGTCTCTTTCCCATCAGTTCTATTGAATTTCCTTCGATCCAGAAGAGACAACCTTCACGGAGCCCGGCAATTGTGGTGTTCCTGTTAACAGCAAGGTATTCAAGCAACCGCTGTTCACGGGTTTAACCGGCATGGCCTGCCGGGTTTGCATCGAGGTAATGGGGATTGATCTGGAATGGAACCACCTTCAGGCAATGAAATGATGGCGGCTCGCAGATGGGCATGTCGTTGGTGGTTTTCATTGTCGGACAGGCAACATTGGCACCCGCGCTCCAGCCAACAAAGGGTATCCCGCGCTGTATTTTCCGCCGGATGGCCTCCATCACACCAAACTCCTGCATCATGAGGGTAAGATGAAAGGTGTTCCCGCCGCCTACAACGATCGACTCGGCTTCATTCACCGCGCTTACCGGGTTTTGCTCCCGGTGAATAGAATGGAGTTCAAAACCCAGTTCCTTAAACACCTTTTTCACCCGCTCTTCGTAAACGTCGAATGACTTTTCAATACTCCGCGCATCCAGGTTTACACCTGCATATGGAATAAACAGTACTTTTTTTACGCCGAATTTCTTCAGAAAATCACTGATATATCCTCGCGGCCAGGATAGGTACTCTTCACCTGCATTGGTAGAGTTGCTTATTAAAAGTAGATTTCGGTTCATGCCTTCAGAATTGGTGCATAAAAGTAATGGAAAGTTCTTACTTTTGAGCCAGTAAGATGAAAAATCGTTACATCTGATGAAAGAGAAGTCAACTCTGCGTTTCTGGCAGATATGGAACATGAGTTTCGGATTCCTGGGGATCCAGTTCGGTTTTGCCCTGCAAAATGGGAACGCTTCACGTATTCTGATGACATTTGGCGCCGACGTTCATCACCTGAGCTGGTTCTGGCTGGTTGCTCCGATCACAGGAATGGTGGTTCAGCCGATCGTAGGATACCTCAGTGATAAAACATGGTGCCGGCTCGGTAGGCGAAGACCCTATTTTCTCGTTGGTGCGATCATGACCAGCATTGCGCTCGTGCTCATGCCCAATGCCCCTCACCTGGCTACTTTCATTGCCCCCATGTTCATTGGTGGCGGCCTTCTTATGATTATGGACGCCTCCATCAACATCTCCATGGAACCATTCCGGGCGCTTGTTGCCGATAAACTGCCCGAGAAACAGCATACGCTCGGGTTTTCAGTGCAGACGCTCCTGATCGGGATCGGCGCCATTATCGGATCGTGGCTCCCCTACATCCTGGGCAACTGGATCGGAGTTTCGAAAACTGCAGAGGCTACCGGACTGATTCCCGATAATGTATCCTACTCATTCTATATCGGCGCATTTGTTCTGCTTGCCGCCATTTTATGGACAGTGTTCTCTACCACAGAATATCCGCCCCAACAACCTGGCCCGGAAGAAAAAACCGAAAAGGGAAAATTCATCATTCCTCCGGTCATGGTTAAACTTCTGCTGGTGCAGTTCTTTTCATGGTTTGCCCTTTTTTCAATGTGGGTCTATACGACACCTGCAGTTGCACTCAGGTTCTATGGCACAGCGGATGCGAATTCACTGGAATTCCAGAAAGCAGGTGACTGGGTGGGCATCCTCTTTGGAATCTACAATGGCGTTTCCGCCGTCATCGCCATGCTCCTGCCCGTTGTTGCGCACAGATTTTCGAAAAAGGTCACCCATGCGCTCGCCCTGGGGATCGGAGGACTGTCGTTGTTATCCTTCTTTGTTTTTACCGATCCGGTTATGCTCATCATTCCCATGGTCGGTATCGGCATCGCATGGGGAAGCATCCTTGCGATGCCATACGCCATGCTGGCCAACTCAATTCCCCCCGACAAGATGGGGGTCTACATGGGCCTGTTCAATATGTCGATCACAATTCCGCAGATCGTAAGCGGAGTCGTAAGCGGACTCATCCTGAAATATTTTTTCGCCGACAATCCCCTTCTCTGCCTGGTGATGGCCGGAGTAAGTATGTTGCTGGGGGCGGCGAGCGCATTGCTCATTAAGGAGGAGACTAGCGGACAGGCGGACAGGCGGATATGATGGTTAACTGATTAAAATTCTGAATATTGCAATGAATTTGGAAACCTTTTTATAATGAAATCAGGAAATATACAAAGAGAGTTCGCTCTTCTTACCATTGTTGCAATTTATCTCTTGATATTTAACGGCTGTTCGCCGATGCCGGACCCTCCCAAGGCGCTCGAAACGGGCGCTGATGACTCGGCAGTTGCCGGTTATGCGAGGGCCGAAAACGGTTATGCAGCTGCTTTTTACCAGAAGCATGAAGCGCTGCGGAACAAACTGCTTCAGGAGATATCCGGACGGGAAAAGTCAGGGGAGAGCCAGGTGGACGCTCCCACCCTCGCGTTATCTTCGACCGATGGAAAGTCTAAAATCTTTATCAGGAACGGGAATGAGCTCGTTCTGTCTAAAGAAGGAATGGCCCCCGGGAGTGAAGAGCTAATCTTCAAAGAGTCCGATCCGGAATTCAGGCTGAGGCTCTACCTTTCTGCATCGGGCCGATATATCTTCATCGAGAGTTTGTCGCACAACGCCTCAGAAATCCTCTTTTTACCAGCCGACCTGAAGATTTCAAAACCGAAGCTCATATCGGCACGTGAAAAGGGCCATCTTTATTCTGCCGACCACTTCGACGGTCTTTACCTGTGGATACTCTCCAACCAGAAGGCCCCGAACCGCAAGCTATTCGTCGCACCGGTCGTGAGTCCGGACCAGGATTCCTGGAATACCGCAATTCTTCACAACGACAGTGTATATATCAGCGGGTATACCATTGTTGACAAACAGTACCTGGTACTTCTCCAGCAGAAAAACATGACGACCGGGCTGCAGGTAACCGAGATCTTTCCGTCAGGGAAGGAGAAAGAGAAGATCGAAAACAAAATCGTATTCAATGATCCGCTCGGCAGGATTTACAATGTGAGTTATGAACCGGGAGAGCAGAAGATCGTCTTCCTCTATTCAAGCCTGCGAACACCACCAACCTGTTACACCTACGGGATAAAAAACCGGAAGCTTATGATCCGATGGAGGCGGCAGGTGCCAGGGTATAACCCCGACAACTACAATGCTGAGGTTCTTCCCCTGAAACGAAAAGATGGCAGCAACATTCCGGTGGCCCTGATCTACCGGCCAGACATGAGTTACACGGATGGCAGCAACCCACTGCTTATCGTGGCCGGTTCTTTGAGGAACCAGATCACAGGTGATGCCTTCGACCCTGCCTGTATCTCCTTGCTCGACAGGGGTTTTGGTATCGCGATGATCGATCCTGCCCAATTGGTGAAATCAGGTAGCGGATACCTGGAGGAGGACCTTGCTGCCCTCATAAAACTGCTTACAGATAAAAAACAGACAAACCCCGGAGGTATCGTTGTTCAGGCCGCACAGAAAAGCTGTGCTGCGGTTGCAGGGTTAATGAAAAAGAATCCGGCGATGTTCAGGGCTGTCGTATTTGATGATCCTCTCATCCCGGGCCCCTGGGAGATACAAAACCATCCTCCCCTTTTTATTACAAATAAGTGGGCCAATGGTCATCCGGATGCGGTAAATAATTTATTTTTGGTTTCCGCTTTGCGCCGGATAAAGGGTGATAAAAACCTGCTCATCTGCGAAACCGGATTCAGCGATGAAACAGACGGGAACCAGTCCATGGCCAGTGAGTGGCTGTTTTTGCTTGAGGAATGCGGGATAAAGAAATAGGATTAAAACAGATTTTCAATTGTCAATAATCAAAGATCATCAGGTATGCTAAAAGAACGAGCCAGCGGAGTACTACTCCATCCTACATCACTTCCGGGAAAATATGGAATTGGCAGCCTGGGAAAATGCGCCTTCAATTTTATCGACTTCCTTGTAAAAGCCAAACAACAATACTGGCAGATACTTCCCCTCGGGCCAACCGGCTATGGGGATTCACCCTACCAGTGTTTTTCTGCCCATGCCGGGAATCCCAACCTCATCGACCTCGACCTTCTTGTGAAAAGCAGGTATATTGATGCCGAAGATCTGGCCGAATATCCTCATTTCGACGATGGCCCTGTGCGCTATGGCGATGTTCAGAATGCCCGTTTTCCCCTGCTGAAGAAAGCTTACAAATCTTTTACGATGTACGCCGACAACCAGGAAAAGCTGGCTTACCGTAATTTTATCAAAGACCAGGCGAAGTGGATCAACGATTACTCACTGTTCATGGCCATCAAGGCCAACCGTGGTCAGCGACCCTGGCTGGAGTGGGAACCCGGACTCAAATCCCGCGAACCTGAAACTCTGAAGGCAATCCAGACCCTTTTGCACGAAGAGGCTGACTTCCACAAATTCATGCAGTTCATCTTCTTCAGGCAGTGGATGGCTGTGAAGGATTATGCCCACAAGCACAAAGTCAGGATAATCGGCGACATACCATTATATATAGCCCTCGACAGTGCCGATGCCTGGGCCAACCCCGAATATTTCGAATTCGACGCACAACTGAATCCTATCCGGGTGGGCGGCGTACCCCCCGATTACTTCAGCGAAACCGGCCAGTTGTGGGGAAATCCGCTGTTCAACTGGGAGAAGATGAAGAGCACAGGATACAGCTGGTGGGTCGACAGGATCAAAACAAGCCTGTACCTTTATGATATAATCCGCATCGACCATTTTCGTGGATTTGCTGCATACTGGGCCGTACCCTATGGAGAAGCGACCGCCATGAATGGCAAGTGGGTAACGGCGCCGGGGAAGGACTTTTTTGAATTTCTCAGAAATGAGATGGGAACACTGCCCATCATCGCAGAAGACCTTGGAGTAATTACCCCGGATGTTGAAGAGCTGCGCGACGGTTTCGGTTTCCCGGGCATGAAGATCCTTGAGTTTGCCTTTGATTCATCGGAAGCAAACGACTACATCCCGAACAACTATGTTAAAAACTGCATTGTCTATACCGGTACCCACGACAACGACACGGTGATAGGGTGGTTCAGGTCGGCCGGCTCATCCGACAAAAAACAGGTGCTCGACTACCTGAATCGCAACGAGAACGAAATACACTGGTCGTTCATCCGGCTGGCCTGGGCTTCGGTGGCCTACACGGCAATAGTCCCGATGCAGGACCTGCTCGGACTCGATACCACGTCGCGTATGAACCTGCCGGGAACGACAACAAACAACTGGGTGTGGCGCGCAAAATCATCGGACTTCAGCGATGAGCTTGCCGGGCAGCTCGCTCATGTAACAGCACTTTTCGGAAGGACCAGAAGAGTGAAAATAAAATCATAATACAGTTATGAAACGATTTCTCGCCCTCCTGCTCCTTATTCTGCCAACGGGACTTTTCGCACAGCAGATCAGTCTCGAACGCATTGAACCGCCATTCTGGTGGACCGGCTTTAAAAACCATAACCTTCAGCTGATGGTTTACGGAAAGGATATCTCCAAAACCACTGTCGCCCTGGTTTCCGAGATCCCTCACATGCCGGAATTTGTTGATGTGCGAAAAGTTGCCAACCCCAACTACCTGTTCCTCGACCTCCGTTTTGCCGACAATACCGAGCCCGGCTTTATGGACATCACCTTTTCGGTCAACAATACGGTTGTTGCCTTATACAATTATGAGATCAAAGCGCGTGTGCCCGGATCGGCAGAACGAAAAGGGTTCAGTTCCTCAGATGTTATCTACCTGATAACCCCCGACCGGTTTGCCAACGGCGACACCACCAACGACAACAACGGCCTGATGAAAGAAAAGGCCGACCGAACAAATAAAGACGGCAGGCACGGCGGCGACATCAAAGGCATCGTCGGTCATCTCGACTATATTAAAAACCTCGGGGCGACTGCCCTCTGGATCAACCCCATGCTGGAGAACAACCAGCAGGTGTACTCCTACCACGGATATTCTACCACCGATTATTACAAGATTGATCCACGTTTCGGAACCAATGAGGATTATTACAACCTGGGGGTACAGCTCCATGTCCGTGAGATGAAACTGATCATGGACCAGGTGTTCAACCATTGTGGAAGCGGCCACTGGTGGATGAACGACCTGCCCACACCCGACTGGATAAATACCTGGCCTGAATTTACACGAAGCACCTATCGCGCCGGATCGGTCACCGATCCCTATGTTTCAGGAAAGGACAGCGTCCTCTTTGTTTGCGGATGGTTCGATAAAACCATGCCCGACCTCAACCAGCACAACCCCCTGCTGAAAACCTACCTCATCCAGAACAGCATCTGGTGGATTGAATATGCCGGGCTCGACGGGATAAGGCAGGATACCCACCCCTACCCATTCAAGGATATGATGGCTGCATGGGGCAATGCCGTACTGACCGAATACCCCGGGTTCAACATTGTGGGTGAATGCTGGATGAATTATCCATCCTCTGTTGCATACTGGCAGAAAGACGCCCTGAACCTCGACGGGTATAATTCCCATCTGCCGTCGGTGTTCGATTTTCCGCTTTACGATGCGCTCGGAAAAGCCTTCAATGAACCGGAAGGCTGGAATACCGGGATCGTGAGACTGTACGAAATCCTTTCGCAGGACTTCAGCTACCCGAGACCCTCGAACATCGTGACTTTTGCCGACAACCACGACGTCAACAGGTACCTCGATACCCAGAACGGTGATGAAAGGAAATTCAAGATGGCGATGGCCTTCATCCTTACCACACGCGGAATACCGCAGATTTTCTATGGCAGTGAGATCCTGCTCACAACCGGCGCCGACAAAGGCCATGGCGTGCTGAGGAGAGACTTTCCCGGAGGCTGGCCTTCCGACACAAGGGATGCCTTCACCAACAAAGAGCGCACCGACCGTGAAAACAACATGTTCTACTATATGCAACGGCTGATGAAATACAGGAAGGCAAACGATGTCATCCAAACCGGCCAGTTGCGTCACTTCATCCCCGAAAATGGCATCTATGTCTACTTCCGGATCAACAGGAACAAAACCGTGATGGTTCTCATGAACAACAACGAAGAGGCCAAAACGATCACCACCGGCAGATACAACGAATATCTCAGAGACTTTAAATCGGGAAGAGATGTAATATACGATAAGGTGTTTAATGACCTTTCGAAGATAGACCTGCCGGGGAAGTCGGTGCTGGTTTTGGAACTCAGGAAGGAATGAAGAGTTAAGAGTTAAGAGTGAAGAGTGAAGAGTTAAGGGTGAGAAGTGACTGAAAAATAAAAATTATGCTGAAAATTCAGAAGAATCTGTCAAATCTGTTTTATGTTGTACTTGGGTTGCCAAGTACGGCAATGGGATTTGCCCTTTCGATCCAGATCGCTGTTCTCAGCTGGATATTACGAACCCGTTACAACCTGGAGATCGACCAGATCGGGATCGTCTGGGCAGCCGGCCCCATTGCCGGAATACTAGGGCAGCCCATCATCGGGCTTATCAGCGACAAGGTATGGTTCTGGGGCGGACGCCGCAAACCCTTCATCATCATCGGAGGGATACTTGCCGCGATGATGATCTTCGCCCTTCCCAACATCGACCGCATCGATACCTTCTTCGGAATCGGCAGTCTGATGGCAGTGGCCATCACGGTTGCCCTTACCCTCGACCTGTCGATCAACATCAGCTTCAACCCCACCCGCTCTATCATTGCCGACGTAACCCCCGACGGACAGCCGCGCACCAAAGGCTACACCTGGATGCAGTCGGTCTCCAACCTCTTCGGCAGCGGTGCCTACCTTATGGGAGCGCTCATAGGCAACTACTTCCTCATCTATGCCGGGGTGATTATTGTCCTCCTTTTTTCGATCGGTCCCCTTTTTTTCATCAAAGAACCCCGACACCTCGAACCGTCGGCACCGGAGCCCGGACAAACCACCCAATCGGCTACCCGCTGGGGTGAGCTGTTCAAGCTCTACATCGCCCATGGCTTTTCATGGCTCGGTATCCAGACCATGTTCATTTACATCTTCGCCTTCCTTGAACAGAAACTTCCGGCATCGGCCACACTCACCGCCGACGAGAACAACCTTCGCCTCGGCCAGATGATCGGCTGGTCATTCTTTATCCTGAATGCAGTTGGCGCCATCTGGCCTGCTTTCCTGCTCGAACCCGTCAGCCGGAAACTGGGAAGGGTGAAAACCCATGCCATGGCCGTAGCGGTGATGTCGGCCGGCTACTTCTGCATCGTTTTCTGGGCACATTCGGCCTTGCTGCTATATACTTTCATGGGGGTTCTCACCATTGGTTGGGCTGCCGTTGTAAGCCTCCCCTTTGCCATCATGTCGGAAAAGGTGGACAAAAGCAGGATGGGATTCTTCATGGGGATTTTCAACCTCTCTGTCGTTCTTCCCCAGCTGGTATCAAGTTTTGCCATCGGAACCCTGATCAACAATGCCGCCGATAAAAATTTAGTCTTTATGATCAGCGGAATCTCACTGGGCATATCTGCCGTGCTCTGGCTTTTTGTTAAAGAAAAATGATTATGAAAAAGTATTTGCTATTTCTGCTGCTCCTCGCTACAGTCTTTACAGTTCGCGGACAATCGTTCCAGTCGTTCATCGACCGGCTCACTGCCCTTCCGGTATACCAGAGACAGGCTGTCGTCGATAGTTTTATGAATGCCGGCCATACTTTTCCGTATACCGAAAACGAAACCCTCGTTCATTTCATCTACAACGCACCGGCACAATCGATGGCCATTGCAGGCGATGCTACAGGATGGAACCCAGCGCTGATCATGCTAACCTTTCAGGGAACTACCTTCTGGTACTTCTCCTGCAATTATGAATCCGATGCCCGACTCGATTATAAATTCGTTAAGGACGGAAGCGACTGGATCCTCGATCCGCTCAACCCCAGGACATGCGTTGGCGGGTATGGTCCGAACTCGGAACTGCGCATGCCGGCCTATGTTTCGCCTCCCGAAATTGTGTATTACAACAACATTCCGCACGGAACTGTTAAGGATACCCTGTTCAACAGCACAATTCTCGGGAATTCCAGGACGGTCAAAGTTTACCTGCCACCCGACTATTCCACTTCGCAATCGGAATATCCGGTTATACTTTTCCACGACGGGCTTGAGTACATAACCCTGGGAAGTGCCCTGAATGTTCTCGATTACCTGATTGCGCACAGATTGATTACCCCGGTAATCGCAGTGTTTGTGCCTCCGGTCGATCGAACCGCCGAATATGCCGGGAGTAAAATCGACATCTTCACCGGATTCATCGTTACCGAACTCATGCCCGATATCGATTCGCGCTACCGAACACGGAACGACCCTTCGGTGCGTGCTACCATCGGTGCATCCAATGGAGGGAACATATCTTTGTATATCGGATTGAACCATCCGGAGAATTTCGGCAGGATCGCAGCCCAGTCGAGCAATGTTCAGCCCGTAATCAGCTCGGGCTTCAGTACCCCTCCAAAAAAGAACCTGGAACTCTACATCGACATCGGGAAGTATGACATCCCGGTGCTCATCCCGATGGTGAACAATCTCGCCCAGATATTGACGACCAACGGGTACACACACATCTACCACCTCTGGCATGAAGGTCATAGCTGGGGAAACTGGAAGGCTCATCTTGCACTTCCCCTGATGCAGTTCTTTCCATTATCGGCAGGCATTGCAGAGCAACAGAACAATTCCTCGCCAACCCTCGATTTGGTTGGACCCAACCCATTCCGCGACAGCACCCGGGTGAAATTTTCGGCACCTCAGGGCACCTCGGTAACGATCAGCCTCTTCGATATATCAGGAAAAAAGCTGGAGACTCTCTTTTCGGGAAAGGCAGGATCGTCATCAGAAACGAAAACTCTTTACATCCAGGGACATCCTACTGGAACCTATATTCTTACCCTACAGGTGGGAACCCAACAAGCAAGTCAGAAGATTAACATTATAAAATAGACCATGAAACAGATACTACAGATCATCGCTTCAGCAATCCTGCTTATTTCAGTTCAGGGCTGCGGTTCAAACAACGACATTCCGGTTGCGGCCATACCGCAGATGGTAAAAATTGCAGCGCCGGTGCTGGTCAGCACGACCGACTCGACAGTGATCGAACTGGGAGACTATTTTCTGGCCCCGGGTAAAATAGATTCCGTGTTCATGGTTCCCCAGCTCACCTTTATCATCACTCCCGACTCGACCCGGATGATCCTCTACCCTGCCGACCGCAACTTTCCCAGAATCAGCGCCATGCAGGTATGGGCGGATGGGTACCCCTATTCGGTAATTCTCGAGCGTTCGGCTAAAATGCGTTATCACTTTACATTCGATCCGAAAAACAAAAAGTACAAGCGGGTACAGATCGCCGGCCAGATGAATGAATGGAACTCTTCAGCCGGTTACATGTATGAGAAGGATAAGAAATGGCACATCGACCTGAACCTGTTTCCCGGGAAGTATCAGTATAAATTAGTCACCGACGGTAAATGGATAAGCGACCCCAATTGCCGCGATTCCATATCGAACAACAACGGCGGCTATAACTCGCTGATTACGCTGGGTAATCTGAATCCGTCGGGACTCCCGCAACTTTTCACTGTAAAGACCACCGGTCATGAGGTGCAGATCGGACTGAAGAACAAGGCCGATACCATATTTATATTATGGCAGAATCACCTTCTCGGTCAGAATTTCTGGAAACGGGATTCATCCGGCATCACGGTAACCATTCCCCGTAAAGCCAGGTCGTACGACCGCTCATTCCTGAGAGTTTGGGCTGTCAATGACATCGGCATTTCGAATGAGATATTCATCCCCCTTGAGGATGGAAAGGCGCTCACCGACCCCTCCTCCCTTACCCGCAGCGACCGCGAAGCCATGGTTATGTACTTTATGATGGTCGACCGTTTCCGCAATGGAAATACGGCTAATGATGCACCCGTGAAGGATCCGGAAATCGATCAGAAAGTGAACTACCAGGGAGGCGACCTGGCAGGGATAACCCGGGCCATTGAAGACGGGTATTTTACCAACCTCGGGATCAATACACTTTGGATATCGCCCATCACCCAGAACCCCACAACAGGTTTCAACGAATATCCCGCACCACACCGGAAATTTTCCGGTTATCATGGATACTGGCCAATTACCCTGACAACCGTCGACAGCCGTTTCGGCAATGCCGACGACCTCCGCCGGCTGGTTGATGAGGCCCACGGCAAAGGGATCAATGTGATCCTCGACTTTGTATCTCATCACGTTCACCAGGATTATCCGTTGCTGGCAGGCCATCCCGACTGGATCACCCAGGTAGACCTTCCCGGAAAGAAGAAGAATATCCGCATCTGGGACGAACAGCGGCTCACCACATGGTTCGACATCTTTCTGCCCACTTTTGACCTTACAAAGCCCGAGGTTGCCGGTATGATGAGCGATTCGGCTGCCTTCTGGATCAGGCAGTACAAGATCGACGGATTCCGTCACGATGCCGCCAAGCACATTCCCGAAAACTACTGGAGGATGCTCACATACAAACTCAACCGGGAAGTCGAAATACCGGAAAGTCGTTCGGTTTACCAGATAGGCGAAACCTTTGGAAGCCGTGAACTTGTGAAGAGCTACATCAACCCCGGAATGCTCGATGCCCAGTTCGAGTTCAACCTATACTGGGATGCAAGGGCCGCTTTTACCATCGACAATGTCTCCTTCTGCGAACTGGGTTATTCACTGCAACAGTCGTTCAGCTATTTTGGCGACCACCACCTGATGGGGAACATCACGGGCAACCAGGACATGGCCCGCTTCATCTCCTATGCCAGCGGAGCCCTGAGCTACAATGAAGATGCCAGCGAAGCCGGGTGGAAACGCGACATCCAGGTGAAAGACACCATGGGGTACCACAAACTGGCGTCCATGATCGCCTTTAACATGACCATCCCCGGGATCCCGGTAATCTATTACGGCGATGAGATCGGTATGGCCGGAGCTGGCGACCCCGACAACCGGCGGATGATGAAATTCGACAGTCTTGGCAAACAGGAAACCCGTCTGAAATCGATCACCGCGCAGCTTGCAAAAATGCGCAAGGATAACCTTCCGTTGGTTTACGGAGATTTTACCATCCTGAAGGTGAACGAAAAAACCTTCGTCTATCTGAGGTCCTACTTCGACAAGGCAGTAATTGTCATCTTCAACAAAGACAAGGCCGCCCGCAAGATCGAATTCGAACTTCCCGAACGGTTCCGCAAGTCTGAATTCATTGCACAGTTCGGCAACCAGTTTTCCGCAGAGAACGGAAAATTAAGCCTGACTCCTGCGCCCAATTCATTTGAAATCCTGATAAACAAGTAAATATGAAATATTTATCAGTATTCAAAGGAGCCATAGTCCTGGCTCTCCTGGTTTGCGGATGGCCCCAAAATACACGGGCACAGCAAACCGTTTTCGGCCACGTTGACTGGAGTCGAAACGCAACCATTTACGAGGTCAACATCCGCCAATTCACACCCGAAGGAACTTTCAATGCCTTTGCAAAACACCTGCCCAGATTGCAGAAGATGGGCATCGACATTTTATGGCTCATGCCGGTCAACCCGCTTGGCGAAAAGAACCGGAAAGGTAGTCTGGGCAGCTACTATTCAGTTAGCGATTACCTTGCAGTAAATCCGGAATACGGAACGATGGAGGATTTCAAGGCTGTAGTGAAGACTGCACATAAGCTCGGCATGAAGGTGATCATCGACTGGGTGGCAAACCACACTTCATGGGACAACCCCCTTATCACAGCCCATCCCGAATGGTACAAGAAGGATGCAAGGGGAAATATAGTCCCTCCCGTCGCCGACTGGACCGATGTTGCTGCACTGGATTATTCGAACAGGGAGCTTTGGGGATATATGAACGATGCTCTCTCTTTCTGGATAGAAGAGACCGACATAGATGGTTACCGTTGTGATGTTGCAGGGATGATGCCGGTAAGCTACTGGAACCAGGCCATTCCTGAACTCAGGAAACTGAAGCCTTTATTCATGCTTGCGGAAGATGAATCGCCGAAGATGCACGACACCGCCTTCGATGCCACCTATGCGTGGGGGTTTCACCATCTGATGAACGATATTGCACGAGGGAAGAAAACGGCCGGCATGATTGACTCTGTCTATGCAACTGAGAAAAAGAACTACCCTCCCGATGCCTACAGAATGCTGTTCACATCAAACCACGACGAAAACTCCTGGAACGGCACCGAATATGAGCGAATGGGCGACGCGGCAAAGGCGTTTGCAGTGCTCACCTTTACCTTCCCCGGCATACCCCTTGTATACAGTGGCCAGGAGGCTGCGATGAACAAGAGGCTGCGTTTCTTTGACAAGGACACCATCCCCTGGGGAGATTACCCGCTGGAACAGTTCTATTCAAAACTCACTGCCCTAAAACATGCAAACAACCTTCTGGATGCAGGGGATAAAGGCGGGAAATTCATCAAAGTCGCTTCGTCCGACGACAACGTGGTGTATGCCTTTTTAAGGAAATCGGAAACCCGCCAGATCCTCGTTATCCTCAACCTTTCCGGACAGGCAAGGGAGGTGAAACTCAAGGGGAACGAATATACCGGCAGCTACCAGGAAGTTTTTTCGGGGCGGAAGCACAAATTTGTTGCAGGGGAGACGATTAAGTTAAGTAGCTGGGGGTATTATATTTGCGAGAAGAAATAAATTTATTTCACCCCTCTAATACCAAAATAAAGGGAAGCAGATCGCCAGAACATTAAAAAATTATTAAATTTGTCCTCTGTTGAAAGTACAGTCGATAGTATTATTCACTATATTTATATCGCTAAATACTATCGATTATA